>CANQCQ010000019.1 GCA_947589725.1 uncultured Bacilli bacterium
GAAATGCTGCTAAAAATAGGTGCTTATGGGGACATACTGATTACTTAAAACTATTTGATAATGATAAAGAAAAAGTTACTAATCAAATTAATCAAGCTATAGGGCTATGTTTATTTCTTACTTTTCCAATGACATTTGGTATATCATTTTTATCAAAACCAATTTGGATACTATTTTATGGTCCTAGTAAAGTAGGTTATTCTTTACTTGCTTATTTTATATTTACAGGATTATTTTCAAGTGTTTTTGTTGTACTTGTAACTATTATTCAACTTTTTAAAGAATATAAAGTATTATTTAGTAGTTTGTTAGTAGGAATATTAATTAAACTAGCATTTAATGTTACTTTAATAGGTTCTTTTTATAGACAAGGTTTTCCTCCATATTATGGTGTTATAACTGCAACAATATTAGGTAATCTTTTATCTATAATGATTTGTTTTATATTCTTAAATGTAAAAATACATGTTAATTTTGAAAAGTTATTAAGTAATTCTTTTGATATATTATGTGGTAGTGTTTCAATGAACATTGTATTATTTATTTTAAAGTTTTTTATTCCTTTAAGTAGTCCAAATAGAATTCTAAATATATTTATCATTATGTTTTATGCTTTAATTGGTACAGCTGTATATCTAATTTATACTTATAAGTCAAAGACAATAGATAAATTATTAGGTAAAAATTTTATTCAAAAAATAATAAAGAGATAGGCCTATCTCTTTATTGCTTTTATTATGTTTTTAATTTTATGATAAATATCATAAGTAATATTATAGGTATGATACCATAATGGAGATATTATTAAATCAAATTCTCCAAGTAATTCTACTACATGACCACCAAAACTTTTTTTAAATAGATAAAGTCCATATAAAGGATTATCTTTATTAAAATCACCAGTTATACCATAAAAGTTATATCTTTTATAACCATTATCTATAGCATACTTAATTCCAGCATAATGAACTGTGTAAGCAGATTGAAATTGTAGTAGGTTATCATCTGTTCCCCCATAAAGTGATAATACTTCATTACCATATATTAGGAAAAGAATTCCACCTAATACTAATTTATTACCGTATTTTTCTTTGTATTCTTCAATTTTTTCTAATTGCTTGCTTAATCTTTCAATATCTTCTTTATCTTTTTTATTAGCAGTTTCAAATTTTTTCTCATTCATTTTAAGAAGATTATTGTCATGCTTATAAATTCTATCTTCAACTTGTGATTTTATTTGTTCTAATTCACTTTTAGTATTGTTTTCATAAAGATTAAAGTCGATTTCTGCTACTAATACTTTTAAAATACCACTATCATGTAGAGCATCCCACATACTTTCATAATAAGATAATGGTCTATCTATAAATTCTCGTCTATCAGATGTATGCTCCATAATATTTTTAAATATTTTAAGTTCATCTTTATTAATTTCACGAGTAATTATTCCAGATTTAACATTTTTTCTTAATATTTGTCTAGTTTTAGATTCCATATCTTTTTGAACTTCTTCTTCATTTCTACCATTTATTTCTATTACATGCATCCATCTTGGTTGAAGGGTGTCTTGTAAAAGATTAAATCCAAAATGTTTATAACCTAAATCAATTAAATTGTTAAAAGCTTCTTTATTGTTTTTTCCATTTTCTACAATATTACCAGAATTATCTCTTTCTTGATATTCTACATAAGGATCAATCTTTAACATAAAGGCATTTTCTTTTTTTAAAAATATTTTTATTTCTTTAGTAAAAGTACTTAATAAATCTTTATCATTGTAGTCAATTATCATACCTCTAGGAGAATAAAATAACTTTTTCTTTATAATAGGCACTTCTTTAGCAAGAAATAAAGCAGCTGCCTTTATTTCATCATTATCTTTTAATCCAATATAATATGGTATCCAATTATTTTTGCTTTTTAAATTTCCCCATTCTTTGGTTTGATGAAAAGTAACTTGAGGACTCTTTAAAACAAATTCTTTAAACTCTTTATCATTTAATTTTACTAACTTCATTATTTAACTCCTTTTTGCTTTTCTTTTTAACTATATTTCTATAGATAGGAACTAACTTAGTGAAGATAAAATACATTAATTTATTAGTAATTAAGTCCCATTCTCCCAAAAACTCTATATAATCCCCACCAAATTTCTTTTTAAATTCATGAAGACCTAACAATGGATTATTTGAAGATAAATCACCTATAGTTCCAAATTGATCATATATTTTAATATTATTTTCTTTACAATATTTAATATGTTCAAAATATGTATTGTAATTAACATAAGTTTCAGATAAATCTGTATGATTACCTGCGTATAAGACCCAAGCTTTATCACCATAAGTAATAATCATATGAGCAGATAAAGTTAAATAATCACCATATTTACTCTTATATTCTTTGTATTTTTTTATTTCCTCTGAAATGTTTTCTTTTTGCTTATTTAACTCAGATAATTTATTTTTAGCACTTTTACTAAGATTATCAATTGGCATTATAGATATTTGATTATTTATATTTTTTAAATTATTTTCTAGAGCAGTAATTGTTCTATCAAAACATATTTTTCCTAAAAATAAAATAGCTTTAGTATTTTTATTACCATTAAATATTTCATATAGTGTTTCATAATAATCTTCGGAATAAGAAACAAAATCTTTTCTAGTTTCAGTTAACATCATTAAATTATAAAACTCTTTAATATCTTTTTTAGAGCCAATTTCAACAATAGTATCCAATTTATGAGATTTAGCAATTCTTTGCTTAGTTGTTTTTGAAAAATGGCTTTCAATAGTTTCTAAATCTTTTGTTAAATCAATTCTAAAAGTATATCTAGGCTGCATAGTTTCAAAATTTTTAGTAAATCCAATATGCTTCCAACCTAGCTCTTTCATATTTTTGTATACTTGATCAATATTAAGTTTTTGAATATTTTCTTCATTCAAATAATTATATGATTTATATATTAAATCAGGATCTATCTTTAAAAAAATAGCTTTTTTACTTTTACAGAAAGTTTTTAATTTTTCTGTCATTGCTTTTATTAACTCTTTTTTACTATAATCTATGACAAAACCTCTAGGAGCATAAAAATAACAATAGTTAAATGGTAAATGTTTTTGAAGTAGTAAAGTTGCTCCAACTATCTCATCACTTTCATTAACAAGTCCCAAATAATAAGGAGTTAAATGTTTTTTAATTTTACTAAATTCTCCCCATTCTGCTGATTGTAAGAAATGAGATTTTGTAGGATGATTAACTATATATTCATCAAATTGCTCTTTATCAATATTCTTAAGTTTTAACATTATAATGCCTCACTTTCTACAATTTTAGTATACCATAGAAAGATATTTATTAACAAAAAATGAACACATTTTGTGTTCATAGCATGTATAAATTATCATCATTTTGTATATAGACATTTTGCTTTTGTTTTATTAATGAATTTAGTTTCTCATTTATTTCTCTTAACAAGTTTTCAATATTAACAAGTCTTTGTTCACAATTATTTTGAATCATAGGAGACATAAATGGAAATGGTGGTTGATTCATAAACATTACCTTACTTTCGATATATTATATGCTAAAAAGTTAGATAATGTGTTAAAATATCAAAAGAAGAAGGAAATTATATGAGACTTAGAAATTTAAAGAATAAAGATGAGATATTAAATAATTCAAAATATTTAGTTAAAAATCCAATGGATTATCGAGGAAATTGGATAAGTGCTTTTAAAAATAATAATCCAATTTATATAGAGATTGGAATGGGAAAAGGAAAATTTTTAATAGAAAATGCAATTAAATATCCAAACATTAATTTTATAGGTATAGAAAAATTTGATAATGTGTTAGCTAGAAGTTTACCTAAAATACCAGATAATTTGAATAATTTATTAATAGTTAGATTAGATGCTTTAAATATTGAAAAAATATTTTATAAAGAAATAGAAAAGATATATTTAAATTTTTCAGATCCTTGGCCTAAAGCTAGACATCATTTAAGAAGATTAACAAGTAAAGTTTTTTTAAATAAATATGATTCTATATTTAAAAGTAGTTGTTTGATTAATATGAGAACAGATAATCAAAACTTGTTTATATATTCTTTAGAGAGTCTTTCTGAATATGGATATAAGCTTAGTGATATTACATTTGATTTACATACATATTGTAGTGAAGATTTAATTACTACAGAATATGAAGATAAATTTGTAGAACTTGGTATGCCGATTTATTCTTTAACAGCAAGTAAATAATGTAAATAAAAGCAATTTATTTTTACATTTATAAAAAATCTGTTATAATAAAATAAGAGTAGGTGAAATATGAAAAGATTAGTTGTTTTACTCTGCGTTATAATGCTGTTGATGACTGGTTGTACTGTTACTACTCTTAGCAATGTTGATATTGGTAGTAATATTAAAACTTTATTAACAGAAAAGACACAATTTTATAACGTTTATTTTGAAGGATATAAGTATTATGTACCAAAAGGATTAAAAATTCTTAAAAAAGATGATTATAATGCAACTTTTATAGATAGGTATGGGAATAAGTATTTTTTGTATGTAGATGCAATAAGTTATTTTCATAAAGTAAAGAATACATATAAAGAAAATGATAAATCACATTACTCTAGAAAGCTAAGTTATAATAAGAAAGATGGTTATATTCAAATTGATAAACAAGAAGATGGTAATTTTTTAGTTAATTTTATGTTTAACTATGTAAAAATGGAAGCTTATGTTCCAGAAGATGAATTACTTTCTGTTGTTAATAATATGTGTTATATCTTAAGAAGTGTTAAATTTAATAAAGTTATTTTAGAAAGCTTAATAGGAGAAAATGCATTAAATTATCAAGAAGAAAATTTTAGTTTATTTGATACTAATACATCTAAGGAATCTTTCTTAGATGAAGTTGTAAGTAAATACGATAAAAATTATAAAGAATCTATTGATGAAGAAAAAATTGATTTAGATGATGAGTAAAAGAGGTGAACTCATGGGTTTAGTAGATAAAATTAAAAATGCCTTATTTGAAGTTGAATATGTTGAAGAAGATAAAGAAGATAAAAAGAAAAACAAAAATGAAACAGAAAATAAGGACAAACCTATAGCTAGAAAAGTTATATTAGCTAGTCAGAAGAAAAATACTGAGAATACTGAAAACAAAGACTTTGATAATCTTGATAATGAGATAGAAACTTTAGATATAAGCGAAGATAAACCAAATGATTTTAAAATTATGGATGACAATGATTTTAAAGTAGATAATGATTATCCAATGGATGAAGAAGAACCAGTTCAACCAGCACCAATTGAGACTCTTTATCAAGATGAGCCTAAGGTTGAACAAAGAGTAATTTATAAACAAGATTTAAATGAAAAAGGTCCATATGGTATTGATACAGCTTCTAAAAATTTAGTTCAAGATTATGGGAAAGCTTATGAAAAGAAAGAAGAAAGAACTGGATTTAAACCATCTCCAATTATTTCTCCAATTTATGGTGTTCTTGATAAAAATTATAAAAAAGAAGATGTAAAAGATAAAAAAGAAGTTAGATTAAGCTCTTATTCTAGAGAAAGTATTAATGTAGATGATATAAGAAATAAAGCTTATGGAGAAAAAGAAAAACCTAAAGTTGTAGAAAATAAAGAAGTCGAAGAGAAAAAGAATACTATTGTTGTTGAGGAAGAAGATGACTCAGATTTATTAGTAGATTTGAGTAAAGAAGGAGATAAACCATTAATAAAAGAAGTTACAATGGGAGATGCTTTAGAATATTTTCAAGATTTAGGGTTAGAATATAATGTAGATTATATGGATGTTAGTAAAGAAAAAGCTACTGGCAAACGTGTAAATAAAGTAGTAACAGAAGAGCCTGAATTATTTTCTATTGAACCAGATGAGAAAAAAGATGATGCAGAAATATTAGAAGACACTGTAGTGAGTAATAATGAAGAGGTATCTGATAAGACAGAAATTGACATAGAAAATGATGGAGACAACTTGTTTGATTTAATTGAATCGATGTATAATGAAGAAAAATAGGAGGATAGTTATATGATAGATATTGTAGATGTATTTTTACCAATGCTTTTATACATATTTGGAATAATTTTGTTAATAATATTAATTATATTAGGCATAAAATTAATTGGTGTAGTTGATAAAGCTGACAAGTTAATTGATAATGTTGAAGATAAAGTAAATACATTAAATGCTGCATTTTCTATTATTGATAGAACAACTGATAGTATTATTAGTGTAGGAAACACTGTTGTTAAAACTATTAGTTCTCTATCTTCTAGAATATTGAATAGAAAAAAATATAAGGAGGATGAAGAGTATGAGTAAAGAAAAACATTCTGGAATAGGAAAATTTATGGTTGGAGCTGCATTGGGTGCAGGACTAGGAGTATTATTTGCACCTAAGAAAGGTAGTGAAACTAGAGCTGAATTAAAGGCTAAAATTGATGAACTTATTAGTCAAGCTAAGGAAATTGATGTTGAAGAGGCTAAAGCAGAATTTTTAAATAAAGTAGATGATTTAAAAGCAGAATTAGCTGATTTAGACAAAGAAAAAGTTTTAGAAATTGCTAAAAAGAAAGCTGCAGATTTAAAAGAAAGAGCTCAAGAACTAGTTGATTATTCAATTGATAAAGGAACTCCTATCTTAAGAGATGCTGCTGAAGAGGTAAGACAAAAAGCAGTAGAAGTTACAAAAGAAGTACTAAAAAAATTAGAAAAAAAAGAAAAATAATTTTCCTAGTAAAGTAATAATTAAAGATATTAATATGTGGAAAATGATGCAAGGAATACCTTGCCTTTTTTTATATTTAGGTAAAATAAGGGTTCTATACAAAAGCTAGTAAAAATAATTAGTCATTGTGAAAGGTTGATTAGAATGAAAATAGGAAATAAATATATAAAGATGTCATCTATTTTTATTTTTTTAATTATAATTATTTTTTTATTTCTAGGTTTAGGTTATAGTTATGTAAATTCTTATGTTAGTGTAAGTAGTAGTGTTTCAATAAAAAAATATGTAGATAAGTTAATTTTAAGTAAAGAAAAGCTAAGAAATTATGTAAATATTAAACAACCAACTAAACTTATTTTTTTAGATACTGGAGTTAGTGATCCAACTGATAGTAAATACATAGATGTTTCAGAACAAGGGGGAGGATTAATTCTTGCTTGGATGGATGGAGAAACAATATATATTTCTGCAAAAGAAGCAAACTTTTATGTAAAAGTTCCAGTCGATAGTGAAAATTTATTTGGAGTTGTATTTTCAAATATTAAATTTTTAGATGTAACCAAATTAGATGTTTCCAATGTTAAAAATATGGGATATATGTTTAGCATTGCTGGAGTTGCTGTCAAAAATTTTCAAATAGTAGGACTTGATACTTGGAATACTAATAAAGTAACAAATATGAGTGGAATGTTTGATAGTGCAGGAACCAATGCAGATTACAAATTAGATTTATCAAAATGGAATGTAGATAAGATTACTTCATCTGAGGGTTTTAATTACGGTGTAGAAAGTAAAGTAATTCCACCAATTTGGTAAAACTAAATAAAAATTTTATCTAAATATCTAAAAACATTATTATAACTTTTTAATATAATATTATAAAATAATTTTTTATGTTTACTTAACTAATTATATTTGTTATAATAACTATAGTTTTTGTTGATGAATAACTAAGTAGAAATATCTTGATTTTAAGAGACTTAGTGGTTGGTGTAAACTAAGATAATGATATTTTGAAATTACATTATTTGGAGAAAAGTCGTTGATTCACGTTACGATCTAGAGGTAAGTTATACTTACAAATTAAGGTGGTACCACGAGGGTAATACTCGTCCTTATAGGATGATTACTCTCGTTTTTATTTATGGAGGGATAAAAATGAAAATGAGTTTTTTTGAAGAATTACAATGGAGAGGTTTAGTAAAAGATATTGCTGGAGATGATATTGCTGATAAATTAAATAATGAAAAAGTATCTTTTTATTGGGGAACAGATCCTACCGCTGATAGCTTACATATTGGTCATTATTCTTCTTTAGTTACTGCAAAAAGATTTGCTAAAGCTGGACATCATCCTATTTTATTAGTTGGTGGTGCTACAGGATTGATTGGTGATCCAAGACCAACAAGTGAAAGAGAAATAATATCTAAAGAGGTTATTGAAAATAATTTAGAAGGAATAAAAAAACAAGTTAAAGAAATTGTTGGTGGCGATGTTGAAGTAGTAAATAATAATGATTGGATTAGTAAATTTAGTTTTACTGATTTCTTAAGAGATGTTGGTAAATATATAAATGTTAATTATTTATTAGATAAAGATATTATTAGAAGAAGATTAGAAACAGGAATAACATATGCTGAATTTTCTTATACTTTGATTCAAGGATATGATTATTTAAATTTATATAGAGAAAAAAATTGTATATTACAAGTTGCTGGTAGTGATCAATGGGGTAATATTACTACTGGTATTGATTTAATTAAAAAAGTAACTGGAGAACAAGCTTATGGATTTACTATGCCATTAATATTAGATGCAACAGGTAAAAAGTTTGGAAAAAGTGAAGGAAATGCTTTATGGTTAAATGAAGATAAAACTTCTAGTTATGAATTATATCAGTATTTAATAAATGCCGATGATTCTAAAGTTGAAGAATATTTAAAAGTCTTTACGTTCTTATCTCCAGATGAAATTATAGAAATTATGAGAAAACATAATGAAGCTCCTCACCTTAGATTAGCTCAAAAAACTTTAGCTGAACAAATAATAACAGATTTACATGGAAAAGAAAGTTGTCAACAAGCTATTAAGATAAGTGAGTCATTATTTAATGGAGATATTAAATCATTTACAGAAAAAGAAATAAATGATGCTTTTAAAGGATTAGAACCTTTTACTATAAATGAGAATAAAAATATTGTGGATTTATTAGTTGAAGGTGGAGTTTGTTCTAGTAAAAGAGAAGCATGTGAATTTATTACAAATGGTTCTATCACTTTAAACGGTGATAAAGTTAGTAACATAGATTTAATGGTAGATAAAGATATATGCTTACATAATAAATATTTAATAATTCGTAGAGGTAAAAAGAAGTATTATATAGGTATTTACAATTAATAAGTAAATAGTAAAAAACACCTTTTTTTAATTAATATTTTTTGATAAAATTTAATCGAAAGAATGGTGTTTATTTTGTTAATTAGGAGAAAAAGTGAATTATTTAAAATTATAGGTATAACATTTATATTTTTAGTTTTTGTAGCATTACTAGTAATTTTCTTTATTTATAATAGAAATAGAAATATTGATCCAAGTTTCAAAAATGTTTCTAAATCATATGGAAACTCGATAATTTCTATTGATGATGGTTATGTTATTGTAGGTAGTAATAATCAAAATAATAAATCTTTAGAAAAAGCTACATTATCTATTTATAATTCATCTAATCAAAAGTTATTGGAAAAAGTTTATAGCAGTGGTTATAATTCCAATTTTTATGATGTTATATATGATGATGAAAATTATATTGCTGTTGGTAGTTTTGAGTCTACTAAGTCAGATTATAGACAAGGGAATGAGTTGGCTTTACTTGTTAAGTTTGATAATAATGGAGAAATTATATTTGATAAGGACTTTGAAGTAAAGAGTGATTCTTTATATAAAAGTGTTATAAATACACAAGATGGTTATATAGTTTGTGGAAAAAGTATTAATACAAGTTCACAAATTGGTAATTCAGGTGCTGTTCTTGTTAAGTATGATAAAGATGGTAATGAAATATGGAGAAATTATCAAGGTAATATTAATGCTGCTTATAATGATTTGTTATATGTAGATAATAAGATTTATGTTGTTGGTGTAGATAATAATATTGGTATTCTTTCTATTTTTGATAATGATGGTAACTTAATTAGAAATATTTACCATGATAATTTAAGTAATACAGGACTTACTTCTATTGTCTTATGTAATGACCAATTAATTGTTAGTGGAGGAAAAATAATAGATAATTTAGAACATGGTGTTATTATTTCATATTCTTTAAATGGAGATTATATAAAAGAAGTAGTATATGAAGAAAAAAATACTACGTATCATAAATTGCTTGTTGATTCAAACAAAAATATTATCGTAGTAGGAAATATTTATTCAAATAATAATGATATTAATTATGGTATTATAGGAAAATATACTAATAATTTAGAAGAAATGAGTGTTGTAAAACATATTAGTAATAGAGATGTTACTTTTAATGATTTAGCAAGTTTTGATAATAAATATATGGTAGTTGGTAATTCCAAAAGTGAATCCAGTATTAGTTCTAAGGTGTTTTTATTTAGTTCATCTCTTAAAAATTTAGGTTAAAAAAAACTTTCTAACTCTTATTGTTTAGAAAGTTTTTTATTTTACTTATTATAGAATTCAACTATTAATGCTTCATTAATATCAGCATTTAATTCATTTCTTTCAGGCATTCTAACATAAGTACCTTGCATTTTATTTTCATCGTATTGAATGAATTCTACTCTACGAGATACTTTTGCTAATGATTCAGTTACAACTTTTAAGTTTTTATCTGTGTCTTTAATAGAAATAACATCTCCTGGAACTGCTCTGTATGATGGAATATCTACTTTTTTACCATTTACAGTAACATGTCCATGACTTACTAATTGTCTAGCAGCACGACGAGTAGATGCAAAACCAATTCTGTATACTAAATTATCTAATCTTGATTCTAATAATCTTAAGAAGTTAGTACCTTGAATACCTTTCATTTTAGCAGCTTCTTCAAATGTTTTTCTGAATTGTCTTTCATACATGAAACGAACTTTTTGTTTTTCTTTTAATTGTGTTCCATAATCTGATAATTTTCCTTTACGGGCATTTCCATGTTGCCCTGGTCCATATGGACGTTTAACTAATTCTTTACCAGTTTCTGTTATTGAGAAACCAACACGACGAGCTTGTTTGTAACTTGATCCTGTATATCTTGACATGATCTATTCTCCTTTTCTATATTATATTCTACAAATTACATGAATTGTTTAGTCATAATTTAGGGAGTTTTTCTTTCACGTAAACAGCTTTCAATAGAAACGCTACTAAACAATATTAAAAAACACTTTAAATTATTCTAAACATGCTGTTTCAAGGAATTTGCAGTTTAAATTATATGCTAAATTATGCTTTATGTCAAGAAAATATCAATTATTGATGTAGTAAACTAGA
>CANQCQ010000020.1 GCA_947589725.1 uncultured Bacilli bacterium
TACTTATATATGGAATGGACATATTAAGTAGTAATCTAAAAAAAATATCTGGAGGTAAACTTGAAAAAATTTTATTAAACGTAACTAATAATCCATTTAAAGGTTTATTAGTAGGTTTTGTGATTACTGCTGTTACTCATAGTTCTGCAGCGACTACTATTATAGTAGTAGGACTTGTTGGGGCTAGTATATTGAGTTTAAAAAATGCTATTCCTATTATTATGGGTGCAAATATTGGTACGACAATTAATTCACAAATATTAAGATTAGCTAATATCAATAGTAGTGGTTGGATTAGTATTTTAACTCCAGAAGTTTTTGCACCAATATTATTAATAATTGGATTACTAATTATAAATCGTGCAAATAAACAGAAAACAAAAGATGTTGGTAATATGATAATGGGTCTTGGTTTATTATTTACTGGAATGATCACCATGATGAGTATTGCCTCTTCTTTTAGTGATTTACCAATACTTACTGATATTTTAAAAAAATTATCTAATCCTTTATTAGGAGTATTAGCTGGTGCAATTGTAACAGCTATTGTTCAAAGCTCATCGGCAACAATTGGAATTCTTCAAGCCTTATCAACAACTGGAATGCTTTCCTATGCTATGGTAATTCCGATAATTTTAGGACAAAATATAGGTACTTGTATAACTTCAATTCTTGCAAGTATTGGTGGCAATACTAATTCTAAAAGAGTTGCTGCTGTTCATCTATATTTTAATGTAATTGGAACAATAATATTTTTAATAGCTATTTATTCTTATAATTATTTTATTGGATTTAGTAATTGGAATAGTGGAGTAGATATGGGATTTATTGCAAATTTTCACACATTCTTTAATTTAGTTTCAACTATTATTTTATTTCCATTTATTGGTATTTTAGAAAAACTAACTTATATCACGGTAAAAGATTCAAGTACTATTTTAGATGATGAAGTAGGAGATGCTGAACACTTAATAGTTTTAAAGACATTAGATGATAAATTAATTTCAATTCCTTCTCTAGCAATTAAAAATTGTGAAAAAGTAATTGAAAAGATGGCTGATCTTTCATTAACAAATTTTGCTAAAGCTAAAGAACTAGTTCTAAATTATAGTAAGAAGTTACTAGAAAAAGTGCAATTAAGAGAAGATAATATCGATAAAATGGAAGAGGAAGTAACTAGATATTTAGTTAATTTAGAATCTCTTGACTTGTCTTTAAAAGAAAATACTACACTTAGTGCTTTACTTATTTGAAAAAATTGGCGATTATAGTTTTCGCTTATCTAAAACTGCCGAAGCAATTGCAGAAAAAGATATTAAATTTTCTGATATTGCTTGTAAAGAGCTAAATACAATGTTTGATATTGTTACATTGGCTATCAATAAAGCCATAAAGACATTTAATAATAAGACTACTAACTATATCGTTGAAATAGAAGCTTTACGTGAATTTACTGAAATTAGACGAGATGAATATAAAGAAGTACATATAAAAAGATTAAAAGAAAAAACTTGTAATGTTGATAGTGGTATTGCTTTTATTGAAATTCTAAATATTTGTGATAGTATAGTTAATCACTGTTTAAATGTATCTTTGGCTATTTATAATTTAAAAAATAATAAAGATATAGTAAGTAAACATGAATATCGTAAAGATATTTATATGAAAAATACAAATGAGATTATGAAAAAATTAAAATACTATGGAAAAAAATATTCTTATTAGATATATTCTTTTAGATAAGAAGACATACTTCTTATCTTTTTAGTATTGTAAAAAAGTATTTTTTTATATATAATTTAGTATAGAATAGGATGGATGAATAACATGAATAATGGGGTTAATAATATTAATAATGTAAATGAATCTACTAATTCTAGAGAAGAAATAAAGGCAGCAAAAGTTTATAAATTATCACCTGAAAATGCTCCAAAAGAAATACCTCAAAGAGAAGAACCAGTATGGCTTAAAAAAGATAAAGAAAAGGATACTCCTCCTGTACAAGATACAAACCCATCAATAAATGAAGGAGTAGTAGATACTAATCCAAAAGTCATAACAAAGACTCCCAAACATATTAATATTTTTACAATAATTTTAATAGTTATTATTATTTTAATGGGTCTTTTTATTGGTTTTAATAATTATAATACTAATCTTAAAATATCTAGACTTAATAGTCTTACTTCTCCAGTTTCAACTCTAAATAAAGAAAAAGATTTAGCACTTGATTCTACTGTTGTTTTAGACCTATATAGTAAAGTTAAAACTAATATTAGAGAAGATATTGCTGAACCTAATTTAAATGAATCTATGAAGCTTTATTTATCTTATCGAGCTATTGCCCATGAAAAGTTTTATGAGTCTAATTGTAATAACTTTGATAATGCTATAATGTTACCATTTACTTGTGAATCAAGTAATAGAGTATATACTCCTCATGCATTTAAAGCAGAAGCTTTAAAGATTGAATATAATAAATTATTTGGAGAAAATCCTAATTTTACTTATAGTAATATTCAAATAGGAAAGAATTGTATAGTAGGATATCAATATATTGAATCAAGAGGTGAGTATGTAGAAGGTACTTGTACTGAAAACTTTACTACTACATATAAAGTAAATAAAGAATTAGTTAGTGCAAAGTCTTTCCAAGATACTATTACTTTAAAAGAAAAAGTTAAATATTCATCAAGTGAGGGACAAGTCTTACCTGAGACTTTAAAAAGTGGTAATTATATTTATACTTTTAAATTAGATAAAAATTATAATTACATATTAGTAGATAAACATTTAGAAGAGGAGTAATATAATGGAAATAAAAAAAGTAGTAGTTGGTTCTTTAGATGAAAATTGTTATGTTTTAATAAAGAATAATACATGCATAATAATAGATCCTGGAGCAGAATATTCTAAAATAAAAGAAACAGCTGGAGATAATAAGATTATTGGAGTTTTGATTACTCATTCTCATTTTGATCATGTAGGAGCTTTAAGATCTTTCTTAACTAAAAGAAGTATAAAAATATTTAAAAAGTCTAATTTAGAAGAGAGGGAATATACTCTTGGAGATTTTAAGTTTAATTGTATTTTTACTCCAGGACATTCTAAAGATTCTGTTAGTTTCTATTTTAATGAAGATAATGCTTTATTTATTGGAGACTTTATATTTAAAGGTAGTATTGGTAGAACTGATCTTCCATCAGGCGATATGAAGGATATGCAAGATAGTATTCAAAAGATTAAAAGTTATGATGGTAGTATTAAAATATATCCAGGACATGGTGATGAATCAACTTTATTAAATGAATTTAGAGAGAATCCTTATCTTAAGTAATTCTTTCTTTTTTTTTAATCATGTGTTAGAATATTAAGACATGAAGGGAAAGAGATAGTATGAAGGTTTGGACTAAAGTACATATAAAAGATCATAGTAGACAAGTTGAACTTATAACTGATGCCTTAGCAAACTATTTATATAGATATGGGCCATTATCAGATATATATAAAAAATATAAAGTATCACAACAAGATATAAAAGATTTAGATAAGTATACTATAAATAGAATTGGAGGATTACTTATGTTATATCTTGCTAATGATAAAAAAAGAATAAATGATATCGTTAATAAATATAATATTTCTAATCAATTAAGAGAAGAAATAATTCCAGAAATTGAAGGTTATATAGAAAAATAAAATACAAAGTTGATTCTTTGTATTTTTTATTGTCCAAAACTTAATAATAATGGAAGTATAAATGCAGCTATCATTACTAATACCAAAAAGATAGACATAATTTTGATGGCTTTCATACTCATCATGTTCACCTCTAGTATTTATTATAAAATAATTTAGATAATTTGTAAAATATTTATAATAAGCTGAATAAAATGTACTATGAAAATGAAAATAAAAAAGAAACCAATAAAACTAAATTTAAAATTTAAATTAAATAAAAGATTATTATTTATAATTATATTTAACTTTATAACATTATTAATAGGATTATTATATCCAAGTATTATTAATAAAACTATAATATCAACTAAAATAACTAATTATATAGAAAATTTACTTAATGTTAATTTTAGTATTGATTCATTAATTAAAACAAATATAATTAATAATTTTTTTGAAAATGGTTTACTGTATTTTTTTACTATTTTAATAGTATTTTTTCCTTTGGCTTTATTATTTTATTTTATAAAGATTTTTTCAATAGGCGTATCTATTAGCAGTATTATTTATATTTATAAATTAAAGGGATTGCTTTATGCTTTTTTTATAACCATTCCTAGTCTAATTAATTTATTTATCTTAACAATTACAATTTACTATTCTTTAAGTTATTTTATTATAATGATAAGGTATAAGAAGAAAATATCTCGTAGGAGATTATTAAAGGGTTATTTTAAAGTATTTATTATTACTTCAATATTTCAATTAATTTCAGCTTTTATTGATGCCTATTTATCTTATTATTTATTTAGTATTTTATAAACTGTGTCAATTTACACTTGATTATTTACACATATGCTCCTATAATTATATTAGGAGGGTAGATTATGAAAGAATTAAATAATACACTTACTGAATTAGGAATAAGTAAAGTCCGTTTAGCTAAATATTTAGGTGTTTCAAGACAGATGTTATATAATTATTTAGCTATTGATGATTTAAATAATTGGCCAAGAGAGAAGGCTGCTAAAATACTTAGTCTACTAAATATTGAGTCAATAGATGATTTAAAGAAAATAAAAATAACTGGAGATTATATTATAGAAGTAGAGGGTAGGTTAAATGATGGAAGTAAAGATTCTTGTAGTAGAGAAGTAATTGCTGATTTAAAAGGATTTAATAAGAAAGAGCAAGAGTTACTTTCATCAATTATTAATTTACTAAAAGAAAAATTAAGTCATGATAGTACTAAAGACGTTTATAATTCTTATGTATATTTATATAATTTTCTAAAAAGTATGGATAATAATGAAGAATTAAAATATATTTTAGCTTATGTATCAAAGTCTTTAGGCTTTACTGATCCAATGGAGTTTTATTTTCATAAAGATAAGCAATTTATATTTGAAAGTATTTTGTTTAGTGCCATGACTTTATATAATAATGGTGGCGCTTCTCGTACTAAATTGAGTGAGTCTCATAAACGTTTTGTTCAAGATATTGAAAAGAAAAATGAGGAAAAGTTAAGTCGTACTCAAGAATTAAATACTGCTAAAGTTCAAGCTCTAAGAGAATTAGGATATACATCTATCAATGAAGATAATGCTAAAGAAGTTTTAGATAAAATAGCAGAAATTCAATCAAGAAAAGTATAAAAATGACTAATCAAAGAAAGCAGTAATTATGCTTTCTTTTTTAAATACCAAATTAAATTATAGTTTATTGTAAGTACTCTTTTTAATTAATTTCTCTATATAATCAACTTCCTATAATTGATATTATGTTAACTTCTATGAGTTAATTAATTAAATAATTATTTTGATTAATATTCTTCTTTTTATTTATATTTAAATGTTTTTAGGATATTTATTCTCTTCTATTTGTTGTTTTAATTAAGATAATAAGTATAAACAATGTGATTAAATAAAATTTTTATGAATTTATTTATGTATTTTTTAATTATTTTATTATAAGTTGTATATATCTATTAGTTTCCCCTATTATCTATTTATATTAAATTAAAATGAATTCTAAGTAATTTAATTTTAAATTACTTATACTTTTATTAATCTAAATTATTAAGATGAATTCTAAGCGATTTAGTTATTGATTGCTTATAAGTTATTAAGCTAATTCTTTTAAAATACTTGGTATAATTATTAATATTTTCTTTATACTAAATAATATAAGATATTATAAGGAGATTGATAATTATGAATGATAAAGATGTTAATATATACGATGGAAATGGCAATAATTGTATTAATTGTAGTGTAGGAGGGTGTACATATAATAATGAAAAGGGGAAGTGTACCCTACCTTCTGTTCAAATTGGTTGTACAGTAAATTCTAATTATTGTAATAATACTATGGATACTATTTGTAATAGTTTTTGTCCATCTGTAAATTTAGACTATGAAATGGCTAATGAAATAGTTAATGATTTAATTGATTAATTTTTAAATAATCAAAAAAGGGGATGTCTCCCCTATTTTTTTTACTCTAATTCATCTAATATACTTTTTCCTATTTTTGGTGGTTCTACTCCAAAATTTTCAGCAATTGTTGCACCTATATTTGCAAATGTATCGAATGGTTCTAATCTTTTAGGTGATGTAAACTTTCGACTATAGATAATTACAGGTACATTTTCTCTTGTATGATCATGTCCTGCAAAAGTTGGATCATTACCATGATCAGCTGTTATTATTAATAAGTCATTTAAATCCAACTTATTTAATAAGATAGGTATTTCTACATCTAATTCTTCTATTGCTCTTGCATAACCAACAGGATCTCTTGGATGCCCATATAAACTATCTAAATCAGCTAAATTTGCCATACATAATCCAGTAAAATTTTTATCCATTATATCTATTAATTTAGTAATAGCTTCTTGATCATTATTTGCCTTGATAATTTTATTTATACCTTTCTTATTAAAGATATCATTAATTTTTCCAATTCCAATGACATTATAGTTATTCTTATTTAAATAATCTAGGATACTTTCTTCTGGTGGATCTACTGCAAAGTCTTGTCTTCCACTATTCAAAAATTTATATTTTCCAGATGTTCCAGTAAATGGTCGTGCAATTATTCTACCAATTTTCCAGTTTCTTTCTATATTAATTTTGTTAATTCTTTCACAATATTCATGTAGTGTTGAAATAGGAATACAATCTTCATGAGCTGCTATTTGTAAATCAGAATCTGCAGATGTATATATTATTAAAGATCCATAACTTATTTGTCTATCTCCTAATTCATTGATTAAAGCTGTACCATCATTTGTACATTTATTTCCAATAATACTTCTTCCAGTTACTTGTTCGATAGCATTTAAAACTTCAAATGGAAACTCATTATTAAATGTTTTAAATATAATATTACTTCTAATACCTAGCATCTCATAATGTCCATTTAAACTATCTTTTCCTGGATTAAGAGGTTTAGCTATTGTGTAATATGCTTCTGTATTTTGATTATCACTCATATTGATTATATCTAGAAAACCAATTTTTTTTAAATTGGGTATAAATAGGTCAAAATTTTCATTAATATGACCTAAGGTATTGGCTCCATTGTCTTTATAGTTAGCAGCATCAACTGCTTCTCCAACACCTAATGAATCTAATACTAGTAGGAATATTCTTTTAAATTTCATCTAAAATCATTCTCCTTTATGGCTTCTAGGATGATAAGTATTATAATCTTTTATTACTTTTTCATCACTAACTTTAGTATATATTTTTGTAGTTGAAATATCAGAGTGTCCTAACATTTCTTGAATACTTCTTAAATCTGCTCCATGAGATAATAAATGAGTTGCGAAAGAGTGTCTTAATGTATGAGGTGATATTTCAGTACTTAAATTTTTTTCTTTTAATATTTGTTTCAAATTCTTAAAAAATCCTTGCCTAGTCATTCCATTACCATGATTATTTAGAAATAATATATTACAAGTATTCTTTTTTAGTAATTTGTCTCTTACCTTTAAATATTCTTTTAAATAATAAAGGGAATATTCACCTAATGGTACTTCTCTTTCTTTACTACCCTTTCCCATAACTCTAATTAAGCAATTAGTATAATCAATATCACTTAAAGTTAAATTTACTAATTCACTTACTCTAAGACCAGTGCCATACAACAATTCTAGCATAGCTTTATTACGATAGTCAAATGGTGTTATAAGCTTTATATCTAATAGTTTATCTACATCTTCCATACTTAAAGTTTTAGGTAAATATTTTTTTAATTTTGGTCTTTCAATAAATTCAGATACATCTTGTTTAACTATTTTTACTCTCATAAGATAGCTATGAAAATTCTTAATAACAGTTAAGTTATGTGCTACTGTTGTAGTCTCCTCTACTTTTGTTCTTGTTTTTAAAAATTCTTTTATATGATCACTTTTTATATCATTAACTTTTGTTATACCCTCACTTTTTAAAAATTCATTATATACGGATAAATCATTTTTATATGATTCATTAGTTTTATCTGATAATCCTTTTTCAAAATAACAATAATTAATAAACTCATTTATTGCATCTTCTAATGACATTACTATCACCCTACTCATTATATCTATTATAACAAAAGACTAACTATTTTGTAAGTTAGTCTTATTTATGATAATCTTTACTGGCTTTTATAAAAGAATCAAATAAAGGATGAGGACGTGTTGGACGAGATTTAAATTCTGGATGAAATTGACAAGCTATAAAGTGTTTTAGTTTAGGAAGTTCAATTATTTCTACTAAATTAGCTTTCTCATTAATTCCTGAAAATATCATTCCACATTCTTCTAATATTTCTCGATATTTATTATTAAATTCATATCTATGTCGATGACGTTCTTGAATATTCTTTTTCTTATAATCTTTATAAGCAAGAGTTCCTTCTACTAAAGTACAATCATAATTACCAAGTCTTAGAGTACCTCCCATATTAACAACACTTTTTTGATCGGCCATTAAATCAATAATTGGTTCTTTGCATGTTGCATTAAATTCTGTAGAAGATGCTTCTTTAATACCACAGACATTTCTAGCAAATTCAATTACAGCTAGTTGCATACCAAGACAAATTCCTAAGAATGGAATATCATTTACTCTTGCATAGTTAATTGCTTTAATCTTACCTTCAATTCCTCTTGAACCAAATCCTCCAGGAACTAAGATACCTTTTGAATTCTTAAATACTTTAGCTAAATTATCAGTTTTTTCTAACTCTTCAGAATCTACCCAATTAATATTAATTTTAACATTATATTTATATCCTGCATGTCTTAGAGACTCAGCAACTGATAAATAAGCATCATGTAATTCAACATATTTTCCAACTAAAGCAATTTCAATTTCATCTTTTAAATTATCTACTGTTTTTATAAGTTTTTTCCAATAGTCGAGTTTTGCTTCACCAGCAGGTAAACTAAATTGTTTTAAAATAATTTCATCAATTCTTTGTTCATAGTATTTAATAGGTATTTCATAGACATTATTAACATCAACAGAATCAATAACATTACTTGCAGGTACTGAACAAAATAAAGATAATTTCTCTTTAATTGCATTATTAGTAGGAAAAGGTGTACGACATACTATTGCATCAGGTCTAATTCCCATATTTCTTAGGTCTCTAACACTATTTTGAGTAGGTTTAGTCTTTAATTCATTAGAACCAAATACATAAGGAATTAAGGTACAATGTACAAAGAAAGTATTTTCACTACCCTTTTCATATTGAATTTGTCTTAAGGCTTCAATAAAAGTATTAGATTCAATATCTCCAACAGTACCACCAATTTCTGTAATAACAATATCTGCTCCACTAGTATTGCCAGCTTCATATACTTTATTTTTAATTTCATTTGTAATATGAGGAACCATTTGAACAGTTGCGCCTAAATAATCTCCATGACGTTCCTTATCAATTACCGTTTTATAAATCTTACCACTAGTAATATTAGATGTATAATTCAATTCTTCATCTATATATCTTTCATAATGTCCTAAATCTAAGTCTGTTTCACAGCCATCATAAGTTACAAAAACTTCTCCATGTTGAATAGGATTCATAGTTCCTGGATCAACATTAAAATATGGATCAAACTTTTGCATAAAAACTTTATAACCTCTTGATTTTAATAAAAGAGCAATCGAAGAGGCCGTAATTCCTTTGCCTAATCCTGATACCACTCCTCCCGTTACAAAAACATATTTCGTCATAAAAATTCACCTCCAAAAAAACAAAAAATCCGGAGAACTACTCCGGGCTCTTTTTAATTATAACACTTTATTTTTTTAGAAGTAAATAATTGAATTAAAATTTATTTTTCTTTATAACAATAAAGTCTAAAATATTTAAACATAATAACATTCCTATTTAAAAATGAACATATATTTGATAAAATATGAACAGGAGAGATATTATGAATAAACCTTTTTTAGCTTTAAAATTAGCTCCTAAATCTTTAAATGAAGTTATAGGACAAAAACATTTAATTGGTAAAGATCAAATTCTTACTAATTTAGTTAAGAATAAAAAGTTATTTTCAATGATACTTTATGGTAAACCGGGAATTGGTAAGACTAGTATTGCGAATGCTATTGTAAATGATTTAGGTGTTAGATATAGATTTTTAAATGCTACTATTAATTCTAAACATGATTTGGATGTAGTTATTGAAGAAGCAAAAATGTATGGTGAAATGGTTCTTGTTATGGATGAGATTCATAGACTTAATAAAGATAAACAAGATATTCTGCTTCCACAGTTAGAGTCTGGATTAATTATTTTAATTGGAATGACTACTTCGAATCCATATCATGCAATCAATCCCGCTATTAGAAGTAGATGTCAATTATTTGAGTTACATGAACTAGAAACATCTGATATCATAGAAGGACTTAAAAGAGCCATTAAATCTGATGAATTAAAAGGAATTAAGATAGATGATAAAGTAATCGAGTTAATCGCGAAACTTTCAGGAAATGACTTAAGATATGCTTATAATTTATTAGAGATAGCTTACTACTCTACTGATTGTAAAGAAATAACTGAAGAACGTGTTAGAAAAATTAATTCTAAACCAGTCTTCTTCGCAGATAAAGATGGTGATGGACATTATGATGTTTTATCAGGACTGCAAAAGTCTATTCGTGGAAGTGATATAGATGCTGCTCTTCACTATGCTGCAAGACTAGTTGCAGAAGAAGACTTAGATTCTTTATTTAGAAGATTATCAGTTATTGCATATGAAGATATTGGTCTTGCAAATCCTGCTATAGGTCCAAGACTTGATGCGGCTATTAATGCCGCTGAACGAGTTGGCTTACCAGAAGCTAGAATTCCTATTGGAACAATAGTTGCTGAAATGGCATTGTCTCCAAAAAGTAATACTGCTCATGTTGCTTTTGATAAAGCATTAGAAGATATTGAAAATGGTAATGTTGGAACTATTCCTTCTCACATTAAAACAGATTCTACTACCTATAAATATCCTCATGATTATAAAGGTGCTTATGTAGTACAACAATATCTACCGGATAAATTAAAAAATAAAAAGTATTATG
>CANQCQ010000021.1 GCA_947589725.1 uncultured Bacilli bacterium
ACTCTTGTATTTACTTACCAAAATAGTCATTTCTTCTATTTTTGGATTTAACCGATACCTCCATGTCCAGCATCTACAATTACACCAACTAAATTGTTATTCATAAAATCACCTATTATAAATTATGTAATATACGCCTAATTGGTTAACAACAATCTTAATACTAATTTAATACACTACAAACTAATTAAAAAATTTTTATTATTTATGACATATCAATTTTATAAACTTTCAAATAAAAAGATACTTTTATCAAGTACCTTAAATATCTAACTATTTTAATCAATAAAATAATTTTAAAACTGTGACTTTTTACTAAAAAGCTCTTTTAATTGATTCCAATAATATGAAACAAATTCTTTAGAAGAAACACCTTTATCAACTATTGATACTAATATACTTTCTTTGTATTTGGGAATTAAAGTTATTGTTAATGGCCACATATGTTTTAAAATAATATCTTTTTCTAACTTATTTAATTTGAAGTAATTTTGAGCATTAGTCAAAGCTTTTTTAGAATGCACAAAACCGTGTTGTTTAAAAATTCCTTGGACACTTTTATTAGTATGCCAATCATATAAATAAAAATCATGTAATAGTGCCCCTCTAGCAACAGATATAAAATCATAATTTAGTTTTTTTGCTAGCTTATAACTTAAATATGAAACATTTATAGAATGCTCTAAAGTGGAAGTATTTCCATGCTGAATATATTTATCCATACTTTTTACTATATCTTTTTTTATAATATCATCTATAGATTTAAAATAATCTAAATCTGTAATACCATATTTTTCTTTAATGTCCATTTAATCAATCCTTTGTTAGCAAGTGATTATGTATCTTTTTACTTTATAGAATTTTATTTTAGTAATTCAAGTATTACAACTATAAACTTAATACATCTATAGATAGTTTATTCTTACAATTTATTTCTATTCATTTTAAGTTTCTTAAATTATCATTACCTAATATATTTTATAACATATCTTTCTTTTTAAGCATAAAGATTACTATTATTGATACAACTATTGAAATAAATATTATTTTTAGAAAAGCAGAAGGGTCTATAGCTAAATTTCCTAAAGGTAAATTCATTCCTAAAAATGATGAAATCATAGTTGGAACTGCTAAAACAATAGTAATTCCTGCTAAAAATTTCATAACATTATTTAAGTTATTTGAGGCAATCTGTTCATATGTACTAGTAATTGAATTTAAAATGCTTTTATAAATAGTACTCATTTCAATTGCCTGTCTATTTTCAATTACTGCATCTTCTAATAAATCTTTATCATCTTCATATAAAGTAACAACATTTCCTTTACTTAATTTCTCTAAAACCAATTCATTTGCTTTTAATGATGAAGTAAAATAAACTAAAGTCTTCTCTATTTCCAATAAATCAATTAAATCATTATTTTTAGTTGATTTTTTTAATACTTCTTCCTTGGCTTCTATATTTTTATTAACCTTTTTTAAAGCTTTTAAATAATACTGAGAATTTCTAAGTAGTAATTGAATTAAAAATCTTGTTTTTTTAGCAGTTCTTAAAGTAACTTCTTTATTTTGCTTAAAGTTATCTAAAATAGCTGTTTTCTTAGGAGACACTGTTATTATATAATTATTTGATATTACTATTCCTAATGGATAAGTAGTATATTGGTTTTCTTCATCTAGATATGGAGTATCTATAACGATAAGTGTTGAACCATTACTTTGTTCAACACGGGGTAATTCTTCTGTATCAAGCATTTTATTTATTAAATTAATATCTACATTAGTTTTATTTACTACTTTTTCTATTTCATCACTCGTAGGATTAGTTAATTCTATCCAACAATCTGATAAAATTTTTTTAACTTTTTTTAATTGTTTAGTAGTAGGATCAGTTTTAAATGTCTTTATCATAAAATCACCCTTTTTTACTAGGCATAATATAGCATAAAATTATTATTTTGTCTATTTACATTTACATATAATATAAAATTGTTGTAAATTTCAATGTAAAAATAATTTATCTATTCTAAATATATGAAAAATTATGTAAATTAGAAATTTCGATTTGTAAAAAAAGAACTCTAATTTGAGCTCTTTCCTAAAGTAACTTTTGTTGTTTTTTCTTTCTTATCTCTAATATATGTTATTTCTATTTCTTCTCCAGCAGTATATTGATATAATTCATATCTTAAGTATGCAATATTTTTAACATCTTTTCCATTTAATTTTACAATGACATCTCCTGTTGTTAAACCAGCCTTTTTGGCTCCACTACCATTTGTTGCTTCTATGACAACAACACCAGAAGTAATATCATCAGGAACTCTTATATTGCTTCTATAAAGTAAAGCAGTATCAGTAATGTTAGCCATTGAAATACCTAAGACAGGCCATTCTATTTTTTCTCCTTTTTCTAGACTTTCAACATGACTCATAGCATATTCTATTGGAATAGCAAATCCCATTCCCTCTATTTCAGAATCTACTAGTTTCATAGAACATATTCCTATTACTTCTCCATTAATATTTAATAAAGGTCCTCCACTATTTCCTGGATTTATGGAAGCATCTATTTGTAATACACGCATTACCCAATCATTTGAAGATGATGATACACTTACACTTACCATTCTATCTTTACCAGATAATACACCTGATGTAACACTTCCTCGATAATCATATCCCATTGGTGAACCAACAGTGAATATAGTATCACCTAAACTAACTTTTTCACTTGAACCAATATTAGCAACTAAAGAAACATACTTTCTATCGACTTGTAATACTGCTAAATCTAAATATGAATCTTGTCCTAATACCTTTACCTCAGCTTCTTCTTCACTAGTAAAAGTTGCGGTTATTTTTTCTGTATCTGCAACAACATGTGCATTAGTCAATATATATCCATATTTATCATCAGTTTTATAAACAAAACCTGTTCCTGAACTTCCTAATTGATTATTTGTATAGCATTGTATTAATACAACAGAATCATATATTTTTTCAACTGCAGGTGCAATAGAACCTTTCTCATAAACTTTAGTTTTATCTTGTGTAACTATAGTTCCTCCTGATGAACCTATTACATCTTCCATTAATGGTGTATACTTTAGCAAAGCTAACATAGCAATTCCTCCAATTATTATAGAAATTACTATTGTCGTAAACATTTTAAAATTAGAAGACTGTTTATTTCTTGCTTCTCTTTTTCTTTTATAAAACTCTTCAAGTAAATAGTCATTAGTATATTCTTCATCTACTATTTCTACTTCTTTGTCTATATTTTTTTCTTTTGTTTCCTTTTTTTCTGTTTCTTTTCTGTTTATTTCTTTTTTGTCTTTATCAACACACTTTTTAGTTTCATTTTCTTCTTCTATTTCA
Source organism: uncultured Bacilli bacterium (assembly GCA_947589725.1). The sequence goes on from CANQCQ010000021.1 coordinate 3,382, forward strand.
TTTTTATTCATAACTTTCATCTACGCTCCTTTCGATTTTTGCAAGCTCTTTCCAATTTAATGGGAATCCCATTCTATCAAAAACTTTATCTATTGTAATAACATTTAAATTATAATTTAATGTTTGAATAACATTATCTAATTCTAAAGTCATATTTTTAAAATCTTCCTCTGACAACATTTGTTTTAATATTATTATTAAAGCAAACAAATCATTTTTACCTTTAGTATATTCATCATTTTCTTTAGGAATTTTTAATAACTGATGATATACAGTATCATCTATTACTTTTTGAGTTTTATTTTCAAATAAAATATCTTCATGTGCACATAAATTTCGATAGTTTGCAAGCATAGGAAGATAATTTTCTAAAGCTTCTTGCTCAATATTATAAACATCTGCAATTTCCTTCTTATCTTCATTTTTTAATATCGAATACATTTCACTAACTATTCCAAATGATAGTACTTTAACTAAAATCCATAAAGGAATATATCCATAATTATTAGCATAATGTTGTGTAGCAGTATGCTGCTGTCCATTAATTCTAATTTGTCTTTTCATTTTTCTTAATAAATCATTTATTTGCTTCTGTTTTTCAGGAGCTGAAGTAAAATTTTTAGGTCTTAGGTAATCACTTTCTCGATAACCATATTTTCTAGATAATTGATAAGATGTAATAGATTTTAAGTTGTTTTCTATAACTAATAAATATTTAAATAAAATATTTCTAAAAGATCTATCAAATAAAAATAAACTATATAATTCTTCAAAAGTTGTTCCATCTTTGAATACTCTTTCAGTTTTAGATTTTAAAAATATATGTCTGTAACCATTTAAGAAAAAATAATTTTCACGTAGTAAAACAGCTTTAGTATATTTTTCATCATTTATAATTAGGCCTTTACTTTTATATATTTCTAATTGTTCATCTAGAGTTTTAAACTTTTTCTCTATCATAAATCTCACCTACAATAAATTATACCATATTAATTATCGTAAAAGTATGAAATTTTGGTGAATATTATATGTTATAATAGTGATATCTGTCGTCAAGGAGGGAAATACTTATGCCAGCAACAATAACTCATTCCTACTTTACAGTTGATGTATTTGATGTTTTAGATGAAAATATTCAAAAAAAGATTGATTTAAAAAGAATAAAAATGTTTGGTCAAGGATTTGATCCTATAATGTTTTATAATCTATTTAGCATTTCTCCTGGAAAAAATATAAGAAAGTTAGATGATTATTTTCATAAAAATAAAACTAGAGATTTTTTTATAAATATGCTTAATATTATGAAAGAAAAAAAATTAAAAAATGATATTGACTGTTGCTCTTTCTTAGTAGGCTTTATATGTCATTATGTATTAGATTCTAATATTCATCCATATATAATATATAAATCAGGTGAATTTAATAAAAATAATCCTGATACTTATAAATATAATAATATTCATATGTTTATGGAAACTTTTTTTGATAATGATATGGTAAAAAGAAGAGAAAAAATTAATCCTTACAAATTTAATTTAGGAAAATTTTGTTTTGATTTAAATAGTTTTTCTATTAACTTAGATTATTTAATTGATAATGTATTTTATAAAACTTATAAAGTTAAAGATATGAGTTTTATTTATTACAAGTCATTAAAACAAATGAAAAAAGCATTAGTATTATTTCGAAAAGATAGATTTGGAGTAAAAAAAATTGCTTATAAAACTATTGATTCATTTACTTCTAAAAAAGCTTTTAGATTTGAAAGTGTCAGTTATCATTATTCACTTGAGGATAAACATAATTTTTTAAATACTAATAATAAACTATGGAGAAATCCAGCTATATATGATATGACTAGTCATGAATCTTTTATTGATTTATATATGAGATCTATTAAGGAAGCTAGTTTGATAATAAAGGCAAGCTTTGATTATTTAAATCTTAAGCCAATTGACTTAAATACTATATTTACAAATAAAAGTTATGTAAGTGGAATAGATTGTGATAATAAAAAAGAATTAAAATATTTTGAGTTTTAATTCTTTTTTAGTATAAATTATTAATATTTAGACAATATATATTTAGGTGAATCTTATGGTATATAGATATGAAATAAAAAATAATGGTCAAGAAGAAATATTATATTTATACTTAAATATGCGTGATGAGTTTTCTAAAGAATTAATGAATACAAATAATATAAGTGATATTAGTCGTAGAACTAAAAACTTTATTGCCAATAATAAAATAAAATTTAATGGAAATAAAGTATATTTAATAGTAGATGGTATTGTTGTTAAAACTGTTGATATTAGTAATGTTAATGTTGATTTAAAAAAGAGTCCAAGCTACTCTAATAAAAAGTTTTTAGTTAATATAAAATTGAATGAGAAAGCAATGATTGAAGTCAGTTTGGAAAAATATTTATTAGGAATTTTAGCTTTAGTATATAATAGTAATATTCAAGATGAAACACTTAAATGTATAAGTATATTGTATAGAACTTATGCTTATAGAGAAATGTTTGAGTCTAATTATATAAATTTAAATGAATCATTTTTTACTTATAGAGATATAAGTGATTATAAATTACAATGGGCTGATAATTATTTAAATATTTATAATAAACTAGCTTCAATTATAGAAGAAACTGACTGCATATTTTTAAGTTATTATGGAAAATACATATTACCTTTTATTCATTATTGTAATAATGGTTATACTTTTACTAATAAAAAATATGGATATTTATCTAGTGTTGTAAGTTTATGGGATTTAGCTTGTACTAATAATAAAGAAGTTACTGATTATGACTATGATTCTGTTTCTAAAATACTTGGTGTTGAAGTAAATAAACTATCTAAAATAAATATTATGGATATCGATATAAATAACCAAATTATAAAAATAAATATAAATAATAAATTATTTACTGGAGAAGAATTAAAAAGACTATTATCTTTAAAATCACTTAATTTTAATATAATTTTATATAACAATTATTTAAGAATAATAACTTTTGGATTTGGTAATTTTTTAGGTTTAAGTATTTATGGAGCTAATGAATTATCAAAAGATGGTGTTAATTATTCTAATATTTTAAAATATTATTTTCCAAAGACTAAGTTAAACAAATATATTGTGTAAAATTAAAACTTCTGAATAAAATCAGAAGTTTTAATTTAATTATTTTTACTTTTTAGGAAAGAAACAGCTTCATCTGCTTTTTTATTTAAGTTAACTATTGATGATAAATAATTAGCATATTTATAAACATTATCTACAAAATCATTTAATTGAGAATAATCTTTATCTTTAATTAAATCATTTATAGCATCAGCACTAGCTTTTAACTCTTTTGAATAACTTATCATATCTTCATAACTAATTTTTTCAATCATAACTTTTCCTCTACATCTTCTAGCTTTTGCATATTAGATAATTCAGTCATTTTACTTTCCTTTTTATTAGAAAAATTATTTGCAGCATTAATTACTATTTGTTTAAAATCTTCTATTTCAGCAATATAATTAAGATTATCTGCATCTGTATAGTTATTTTTAATCTTACCAATTACTTCAAAAATTTTATTAACTGCCAAAACATATTTATTGTAATCTGACATAGCTACCTCCTATACTAAAATAATTCTAGATCCATTCTTTAATTCTGTATCTCTTACTGTTTTATTTATATCATAAATAATACCTGTTTCTTTACTATATAAATTAGTTGATTCACTTACTACGTAAGCTCCTTCAGTTAATTCACTAAGTTCTTCTTCTATAAGTTTTTTAATTGTTCCAATCTTTTTATTTATAGGAATAAATAAATCATATTTTTTTTCAATTAATGGTACATCTAATTCTACCAATATTTTATTTTTCATACGCTTACCTACTTTCCTGAAAGTAATTTAATAAGAGTAGCTTTTCCCTTATGTATATTATAGCCAAAACCATCTTCAATTTCAGCTCTTAAAATTCTTGCAGCAGTGGTTACTTTTAATGTAAATTGATTACCAATACCATTTCCTATCCATATACCTTCAGATAAATCACAATTATTTTTATACCAAGTTTCAAAGTTTATAGTCTTAATATTATTTATATTTTCAACTAAGATAATTCTAATATTATTGTGTTGTTTAGCAACTTCTATTATAGATAAAAATTTATTTTTTAATTCATCTTTATACTTATTCATAAAGTTAAGAGGTCCAATTAATATGCATGTAATTGGATTATCAAAATCAGATTCTATTGATAAATTAATTGCTTTTACTGCTTTTTCTAAGGCATCTGATACATCATCACTTTGATAAGTTATATTTTTTTGTTCATAATTATACCCATCTAATACAGAAATTGTATCTAAAACAAAAGTATTGGAAGCTGGAAGTTTGCTTATTACTTTTATAATACCATCTATAAAATCTGGATTTGAAGATATATCATCTCCTGTAATGTTATATATAATATTACTGTTTATATTAATTGTTGAGTTTTCTAAAGATTCTTTTTCAATTCCTACTGGTATTTTAGTTGTACTACCGATTGAACTTTCAACTGACTGAATAGTTACTACTTCAGGTAATACAGGTATTTTTTTAGCATTATATGTACAAATTTCTCTTAATTTTTTACATACAACTTTTATATACTCAGTCATTAATTCTTGTTCATAAGGAAATGCTGTTTGAAGCTCATATATATTATCTAAAAGTATTAGACCTCTACCAAATATTTTTGATGGCTCTTTCTTTCTTACTCCCGGAATAACAGAAATATAATCTGATGAATCATTAAATTGTAAAACTACATTTTGACTAAAGTTCTGTCTTACTTTATATCGCAATGTATTTGCTCCACTTGTACTTAAAATAAATATTATTCCATATTTTAAACAATCTCTAGTTAATTGAGAAATTAATTCTTCATAATCAGGATAGTTTTCAATAAATGCCTCTGCATTATTAATTACTACAGTTATTAATGGCATTTGTTTTCCACCATGATGAATATAAAAATCATATGAACCATTATAATCTACAAATAATTTTTTTCTTATATCAATAGTTTGTTGTATCATTTTGAATAAGTTTTCAATCTTTTCTGCTTCATTTGATAACAAAGTTTCTCCTACATGAGGAGCGTTTTTAAAGACAGTTAAAGTTTCTGCACCACAATCAATGATATAAAAATTTATTTCACTAGAATCATACTGTGTAATTGATGAATAAATTATACTAGTTAACATAAGTTCTTTTCCACTACCAGCAGAACCATATATTATTGTATTTCCTTCTTTTGAAAGTGGCAAAGTCAAAATATCTTGTCTTTGATTATCTGGATCATCATATTCTCCAATTATTGGATTAATTTCATTTTTTACAACTACATTATTATATTTTTTCTTTAAATCATCTACATAGATAACACTTGGAATACTATCTAGCCATAATTGGTTTATTACTATATTTGCTTCTTGAGCTTCTTTTACTATATATTTAACTATATTAGTTATTTCTTCTCCTTTTGATTCTAGGACAATATCATTTTGCTTAGTATCAAGTGATTTAATAATATTTCCTACATTATCTATTAAATCTATTGATTGATTAATTTTTTTCTTACGCTTATCTGTTGGATAATACTGAGCTCCAGCCCAAGCTGCTTGTCCGATTGCGAAAAGTTCATTATATCCTACTTGTAGATAAAATCTTCCAGGATTTTTTAAAGATGCTGCATCAGGAACTTTTATCATATCCATAGAATCAGATTTATCTTGTACTTTTAAACATACTCTAAATTTTGAGTTTGACCATATTTGATCATTTACTACTCCATTAGGTTTTTGTGTTGCTAGTATCAAATGGACTCCAAGAGAACGTCCAATACGAGCAGTTGATATTAACTGATCCATAAATTCTGGTCTTTGAGCTTTTAATTCTGCAAATTCATCACATATAATAAATAAATGAGAGATAGGCTTATTAACTAAGCCCTTTCTATATAAGCTTTGATATTTATAGATGTCTATTGTACTTTCATTTAGTTTATCTCTAGCCTCATTAAATATCATTTGACGTTTTCTAAGTTCAGACTGTATTGATGCTAAAGCTCTATTCATTTCTACAGTATCTAAGTTGGTAATTGTTCCAGCTAAGTGAGGTAATTTCATACCGGTTTCTTTGTTTTGGAAAACACCAGCTAAACCTCCACCTTTATAATCTATAAGTACAAATGATACTTCATAAGGATGATAGTTAATAGCCATTGAAACAATATATGTAATAATAAATTCAGATTTACCTGAACCAGTCATTCCTGCAACTAAGCCATGAGGTCCATGAAATTTTTCATGCAAATCCAACTTAAATAATTCATGTTGTTTATCTACTCCTATTGGAGATTGAAGTGACTTAGTTGGATCATTGTTTTTCCATCTATTTTGGATATTTAATTGTTCAACATTACCAACATTGTACATTTCTAAGAATGATAATGAAGATGGTAAATTTTGATTTTCTTTTGAAATATCAATTGGGATATTTGCTAGTATTTTGCAACAGTCATACATATTAAGATCTTCATCAAAGTCTGCATCAAATTCTTTTTGTTTATTAGATACTAATTCATTTTCAAATATACCAGATTTTTTATCTCCAATACTTATAAATGTCTTACACTCATTTGGGATATTTATTAATCTTGGACTTATTACTAATAAACTAAATCCATAATTTATATCCATAGATTCTACATCTTTGACAAGTTCTAAATCTCTATACATTTTATAATTATCAGTAATAACCATATAATATGGCTTATAATGATGATAATCCAATGTACTTATTTCTATTTTTCCATTATTGTCTTTATTCTTTCTAGATTGAATTTCTTGTTCTAAAGCAAGTGACAATTCCTTAGCTTCATCTAAATTTGTTGCATAATAACGAATAGTTTTTTCATTATTCCAACAATGCGGTGCAATTTTTAAATACTTCCATTTAAAGGCATTTTTTTCATCCGTTAAAATAATTATTTTTAAATCTTCATAACTATGATAAACAAGCATTTGAAGCAATAAGCCATCTAAAAATTTATCCTTTATAGCTGCAGAGCCTATGACTGCAGAAACTCTATTTCTTAAAAAAGATAAAGATACTGGAACATTTTCTAACATAGTTGATTCTGATCCTAACTTATATACTTCTTCTAATAAGTTATCAGTCTCAACTGCAAAGTGTGATTGTGGAAAATTAATGTTTCCACTTAAATTAGTTGAACCTATTCCTAATCTTAAATTTAAAAAATCATCTTGATCTAATTCTCTTTCCCATAAATTTCTTTTTTTCTGATATAAAATTTCTTTTGTTTGAGAAAGTGGTAAGTAATTATCAATTAATATCTGACGTTGAATTTTCATTTCAGATTGTATTTTAGATCTTTTTTCTTCTATGTATTGTAAATATTTTGTTTGGCGAAGAGCTTCTTTTTTTCTTCTTCTTGAATTTTGATATTTTTTATTTAATATTGGCCAAAGTAACATTGTTCCAAGCATTCCACCTGACATGATTAAACTTGGATATGCTTGCTGTAGGTCTAATGTGCCATTTAAAACATTATTTAAAGTTTGGAATGCTGTAGTTCCAGAAACCATTCCCATTGTAAGCATTGGGCCTATTGTTAAAATTGCAGGAGTGTTATCTTCTGCTTCTTTTCCTGGAGGTGGATCTATT
>CANQCQ010000022.1 GCA_947589725.1 uncultured Bacilli bacterium
ATCTTTCCAAAATACTTTTTAACTAAATCTGGATAATTTTTCATAGCTTGTTCTATTGATGTAAAAATTACTTTTTTATTTTCTATCTCTTCTAACATCTTGTGATAAATAACTTCACTTTCATACTGAACACCCATACCACCAAGATGTTTTTCACTCTCTATTACACCCAAGCTATCTAACTCATCAACAACTGGTTTTAAAACTCTATTCCAATCACTTTGAATCTCTTCATCCCTATCATTAGACTTATAATAAATAATTTTAGAAAAATCCAAATCAATATTAGGACCAAATTTTGGCATAAGCATCTTTTCAAAATTATCATAACTATTTAATCTATAATCCCTTACCCAATCTGCTTCCTTTTTTTTATTGGATATTTGTAGTACCTTTTCCTTACTAATTCCTACTACTTCCATAATTATCACCTTTATATCTAAATTTATTTTACTTAAATATCTTTTTTCAAAACTTTAACTTTTCTTTTTTCAAAATACTTATCCATAATCTCTTTTTGCTTATAATCTTTTAATAATACTTTTAATAATTTAATTGGATATTTTTTTAATCTTCTTTCAGCAATTTTAATTCTATCTTTAAAATAATAATGAGATGACAAAACAATATCTTCAATATCCTTAATAGATACATCTTCTACTTTACCTTCTAATATCCAACAAGGACCAGTTTCTAATTTTCCTCCTTGATAATTCATTTTAGTTCCATAACTTTCTTGATTATCAGTATAATTTGTATAAAATCTATTTCTCATAAAAGTTGGATAAGATTCATTTTCTAAAAATACATTATAAAAAATATCTTCTGTACCTACTTTTTTCTTTGAAACAACTACATAACTTAAATTATTACTTAATTCAATACCATTATTTTCAAGGTTTAAATATCTTACTCCAGCTATATAAAATTTATTATCTTCATTCATTTTGATCTAGTTCCTTTAACATTTTGCAAACAGCATCTTCTGGTAACAATGCACAATTTTTTCTATTAGGCTGTTTACATATTTCATCATAAACATTTAATTCACCTAAAACTTCAGAATTATAATCTTCCTCATTTATCATTTTTTTATAATTATCTAATATGACTCTAGCCTCATCAACAGATTTACCAATTAATTTTCTAATCATTATAGAAGTAGCTGACGTACTAATAGCACAAGCTTCACCATCAAATCTAATATCTTTTATAATTCCATTTTCTACTTTCATCATAAAAAATAAATTATCTATACAACTTTCACTATTAGTATTAACTTTTAAATAACTATTATCTTCTATTAATCCTCTATTCATTGGATTTTGATAATTGTCTAATATTATTTCTCTTCTTAAATTATTATCCATTTTTACTCCTAAATTACTTCTCTAAATATATTTTCACTATTTTCTAAAGCTTTAACTAGTCTATCTATATCATTAATATTATTATAAAAATACATACTAACTCTAACTGTATTTTTAACACCAATTTTATCTTTTAATATTTTTGCACAATGATTTCCTGCTCTAACATATATATTATAATTATTTAAGTATACTGATGTATCTTGAGCAAATACTCCATCTATATTAAAAGCTAAAATACCACTATTTGTATTTTTATTAAATATTTTTATATTTTTTATATTTTCTAATTTAGAAACTAAATACTTTTTTAATTTAGTCTCTTGTTCTTCTATTTTATCCATACCAATACTTTCTAAATATAAAATAGCTTCTCTAAGTCCAATAACTTCAGCTATTGGTGGAGTACCAGCTTCAAATTTTATAGGTACTTCTTTTAATTCATATGAAGAATCTGCTTCAAAAAAAATATTCATTCCTCCACCATAACATAATGGTTGCATTTCTTTCAGTAACTCATATTTACCTACTAAAACTCCAACACCAGTAGGACCACACATCTTATGAGCAGAAAAACTTAAGAAATCTATATTACTATTTCTAAAATCTTCTTTTTTATGAGGAACACTTTGAGCTCCATCTACACAAAAATAAATATTTTTTTCATGACAAATCTTTCCAATTGAATTAATATCACGAACATCACCAATGACATTAGTAACATGAGCTATAGAAATAACTTTAGTTTTACTAGTAATAGATTTTAATACATTATCGATAGTTAACTCATAATTATCATCTAAATCCATATATTTAACAACTATTCCAATTTCCTCACTTAATCTAATCCATGGAAGTACATTAGATGCATGTTCACTCTGTGTTAATAATACTTCATCACCCTTATTTAAATGATACTTCATAAATCCAAATACTACTTGATTTATTGACATAGTAGTACCTGATGTAAATATTACTTCTTTAGGACTACAATTTACAAATTTAGCTACCACAGATCGAGTATCATCATATAATTTATTAGTTACAATCGCAGCATCATAATCTCCTCTATGAATATTAGAAGTATGAGAAGTCATATACTTAGTCATACTATCAATAACACATTTAGGCTTTAGTGTTGTTGCTCCATTATCAAAATACACAATATCTTGACTAAGCATTGAAAAATCTTCCCTATTCATAATTAACCTCCTCCTAAATTTTATCAATACACTCTAAAAAATCACTTATTTTAGCAAATTCTATTGAATCATTATTAATTAAAAAACCTCTTAACAATAATTTATAACAGTTTTTACTAGATATACCCCTACTCATAAGATAAAACATATCTTCATCTCTAAATTTACCAATATAAGCTGAATGATTACTATTAACATCAAAATTATCTATACATAAATTAGGACAAATAGTACTTTTACCATTACTCATATTGATTATTTGATTATCTTGATTACAAATACACTTACTATAATTTTTTGGTACTATACCATAAACATTATAAGTAAGTTTAGAATCTTTTACATTTACTCCATGATTATAAATCTCACTATGAGTATTATTAGCCTTATGATTAACTACAATATTCATTGTATTATCATCATAATTAATATTATTATAATAATAATTTAAGGTAACATCTTGAGCTACCAAATTAATCTCAATAGAACAAGTACTATTAATAGAAAAATGATAAATTATAGTATCTTCTTCTATATTATATTTATAATTTTTATTATTGTTATTATCATTTATATACAATATTTTACTCATTAATATCAGATCCTAACTCTTTATCTATAGTAGAGTATCCTTCTTTTTCTATTTCTAAAGCTAAAGTAATATCTCCAGTTTGAATAATTTTACCATTTTTCAATATATGTACATATTTAGGTTTTATATATTCAAGTATTCTTGGATAATGAGTAATTATAAGTACTGATGTAGTAGGATTTTCTTTTAAATAATTATTAATATTTTCACAAACAATTCTTAAACTATCAACATCTAATCCAGAATCTATTTCATCTAATATTATAAATTTAGGCCTTAAGAATTTTAGTTGAAGTATCTCATTTTTCTTTTTTTCTCCTCCACTAAATCCTTTATTTAAAGATCTATGTAGCATACTACTATCTAAAGAAACCTCATCCATTGCTTTTTCCATATCCTTAATAAATGTATATAAATTTACTTTTTCACCAGTAATTTCTCCTCTAGCAGTTCTTAAAAACTCAGAATTAGATACTCCATCTATTACTGTAGGATCTTGCATAGATAAAAATATTCCCATTTTAGCTCTTTCATTTACTTCTAAATTAGTTATATCTTTACCTAAAAATTCAATATTTCCAGAAACAACTTCATAATTATAATGTCCCATAATAACTTTAGATAATGTACTTTTACCAGTACCATTAGGACCCATTATTGCATGAATTTCTCCTTGTCCTATTGAAATATTTAAATTATTTAATATTTTTTTATCAGTATTTTTAACTTTAGCAGTTAAATTATTTATTTTTAGCATTGAATCATCTCCATTTAACCCCTAACAAAACATCTATATATTAACACATTTTATCTATATTTACAAAAAAAAGTCAATGTCTTATGCATTGACCTTAGTATTAATAGGATTGTTTATCTCTCAATCTACTTTGTGTTTGTCCTAAAATATTTTGAGCATCAGCCATAGCTCTGACTAATTCTCCATTAGAAGATGGAGATAGAGCACTTAATTTATTTTCAAGCATATGCTTTTCAGATTCCAATCTTGCTATTCTAGCATTTAATCCAGATAGTTCTCTAGCTTGTGATTTAGATAATTCCACAAGTTTTTTACGAGCAGCTTCACTTTTTGCTAATTTTAAATCAGTATCATCTACTATTGCTTGTAAATTACGATTTAATTCTACTAAATTAGAAATAGTAGCAGTTACATCATCAAATAAATTTCTTTGTGGTAGATTAGATGCAATAGATGAAAAATCATAATTATCTATATTAAAATCCATATCATCATAATCATATTTGTCTTTATCATAAACAGGTTCTGTTGCAATAATATTATCCACTTCCTCATCTTCACTTTCTTTCTTATTATCCTTATCTTTATTTTTTTGTTTATTTTTCTTCTTTATATGATTCTTTTTATTATCTAAATTCTCATCTTGATCCTCTTCTTGTTCTTTATCATCTTTTTCTAAATCATCTGCAATATTTAAATTTATTTTTTCTTCATACTCTTCAAAATAATCATTTTGATCTTGTTCTTGTGGATTATCTTCTACACTCATACTACTATCCTCTTTATTCTCACTAGAATTAATACTTTCTTCTATTTGTTCATTATTTTCTTTTTGTTCGCTATCTACATTATCTTCTTTAGATATTGAATCATCATTAGATACTGAATTATCTTGATTTAATGATTCATTTACATCTACAGAATTATCATCATTACTTTCATTATTAGATACAATATTTTCATCTACTGGTGGTATTCCATAATTATTATCAACTTGTTCTTGAACTTCTTGACCTTCAACATTACCATCAACAGCATTATTAATAACTTGTTCAGTAACAGGCTCTTCCTCTACTTGATTTATTTCAGTACTTTCAACTTGTTCTACATTCTCTGAACTTTCACTAATATTTTGATTTTCTTCAGTAGAATTTGATAAAGATGTATTTAAAGCAGTATCAATTGTATTTTGATTAATTTGAGCATCTTCAATATTTATCTCATTACTATCTTCAGTTTTAACATCATTTACTGGATACAAAGAATATTCTCTAATTTCTGAATCAACTACATTTTTACTCATATAGATTTTATCATCATCCATACCAATAAAACTATAATATTCACCATCTACTAAATTCTTACCATTAATATCAAATATAGAAGCTTCTGAAAATAAATCATTAAATACAAATCTACCATTACTACCCATTGCTTTATTAACATTATCTTTAATAGTAGCAGCAGAAGAAACTAAAGTAGTTGCAGATAAAGGATCTTCACGTAATTTTATACTATCTAATACAGATTGACTAATTGCTTGAGCTCTTTCAACTAATAAAACATCACTAAAAATAGATTTAATTAACTTATTTTCAAATGGTATTACTTCATTACCATTCTCATCAATTACACCTATATGTGATGAAATAACAGTAGGATCAACTGCTTCTAATAAAGTTGTAGTTGCAATTATATTTCCATTTGCTAACTTTGCTTCATTTAAAAAATAATATTGCTTACCCGAATCACTAATACCATAAGTACAAATAATATCGCTTCTATCCTTATATTTTACTAATCCCCTTTGTATCTGCATAGTCATAAAACACACCACCTATTTTATTCTTTTTATCTTCTTTTATATTAGCATAATTTATAAATCAAGACAATACCTAATTAATACACAAATTGCAATAAAATAAATTATATTATAAAATAAATATGGTGATTTTATGAAAGAAAGCAATAAGTTAATGTTACAAATGTCCTTATTATTCTTAGTAGTTTTTGTAACATTTGGATGCATTATAGTTAATGAAAAATTATCTTTTCTTAAAATACCTAAAGTAACAGAAAAAATTACAGAATATATCGATAAAAATTACAGTAATATAAAAGATAATTTAATAATTAATAAAGTCTCTTATCAAAAACTAAAATATGAAGTAAAAATTAATAATAAAAATAATAGTCATTTATACTTTTATATTTTCTATCAAGATAAAAAGATAACAGATACTTATAAAGAAGATTATGTAAAAGGAAAATCTATAATTACTTATCAAGAAAATATAATAAAGAAAAATATTAAAAAGAAAACTAATACTAATTATAAAATTAAAATATTAAATACTTTAGATAAATACACTGATAAACTAAAAGAAAATATAATTAATTCGAAAAATCCTGAAACATTAAAAATTTATAATATAGAATCTAATTTAGTTATTAGTAAATTTGACTTAAAAAATATAGTTAATTGTATTAAAGCATTTGATAATAATATGCAAAGTAAAAATATTATTCCTAAAAATTATACTTTTACAATTATTAATCCAGAAGATGAAACTATTGCTGTCAAAATAAAAAATATTTCTAGTGAATTTATAAATAATGATGACTTTGAAAATACAATTAATGATATAATAAACAAAAGAAAATTAAATACTGATGTATTAACTTATGAGTATTTAAATTAGGAGGAAATATGAAAGATTGTATATTTTGTAAGATAATTAATGGAGAATTACCATCTAAAACTATTTATGAAGATGAAATAATTAAAGTTATAATGAATATTAATCCTAATACTAATGGTCATTTATTAGTATTACCTAAAAATCATGTAGAAAATATATTTGATGTAGATATTAATACTATTACACATGCAACTTCAGTAATTAGAGATGAACTATATCCATTATTAAAACAAAAACTTAATTGTAAGGGACTTACTTTAGCTCAAAATAATGAATTAGGTCAAGAAATAAAACATTATCATATTCATTTAATTCCAAGATATGAAAATGATAATGCTGATTTTAAATATGATAAGGAAAACATCAAATCAGTTGATGAAATTTATAATCAATTAACAAATTAAAAATACAAAGATTTCTCCTTGTATTTTTTATTTTTAAAAGCCTTGATTATTATTAATTGCTCCACCTAAAATTATAGCTAATAATACATATAGAATAATTACGATAACAAAAGCATTAGTTCCATTATTATTGTTGTTGTTATTTGTATGATTTTCATTACAGTTCAAACTGCTCACCTCCCTAAATATATGCACCTAAGATGATGATTAAAAGAATGAATAACACTAAGATGATAGCAGCATAAGAAGTATTGTTATTATTATTTACTTGATTATTTGAACACATAGTTAATCCTCCTTTTTTTTAGCTTTCATTTTATTTTATGGTAATTCTTTATTTTTGTGATTATATATAGAATTTATTGCACTAAAATATTTTTTTTGCTATTATAATTTACAGGAGGTTTAACATGAAAAAAAATAAATTAGTTTTAGAAATTAGTTCACTCTTATTAGCTACATCACTATTAACAACAGGATGCGGAAAAGAAGTAAAACTTAGTTCAAAAGCTGTGGTTGGATTTGAAGACGGAGAAATATCAGTAAATGATCACTATAAAAGTATTAAAGAAGATAATATATCTAAATTAGTTGATCAAATAGATCATTCTATACTTGATAAGAAATATAAAAGAAATGACGAAGAAGATGAAGAAGTAAAAAAACAGATAGATTCTATTAAGGAGTACTATACTGATGAAGATACTTTCAATCAAGTAATTTCTCAATATTTTGGAGCAAAAGATGAAGATGATCTTGATAATATTTTAAGATTAGAATATAAAAGACAAAAAGCCGTTGAAGATTTTATAGAAAAAAATATTAAAGATGATGAAATAAAAAAATACTATGAAGAAAATATCTATGGTGATATGTCAGCTAAACATATTTTGATTTCTGTAAATACTAAAGAAGATGCTACAACAGAAGAAAAAGAAGAAGCCGAAAAAGAAGCATTAAAAAAAGCTAAAGAAGTCATAGATAAATTAAATGATGGAAAAGATTTTGATTCTCTAGCAAAAAAATATTCTGATGATAAAGCTACAGCAAGTAATGGTGGAGATTTAGGAAGTTTTGAATATGATGAAATGGTATCTGAATTTTCACAAGCATGTGCAAAATTAAAAGTAAATGAATATACAAAAGAACCAGTAAAAACAACTTATGGATATCATATTATATTAAAAACTAAACAAGAAAAGAAAAAAGAATTAAAAGAAGTAAAATCTAAAATTAAAGAGAAAATAAGAGAAGAAAAGCTAAGTTCAGATTCAACTCTTTATTATGAAACATTAAATGATATAAGAGAAGAAAATGGAATTACATGGAATGATAGTACTTTAAAAAAAGCCTATAAAAAATTAATGGATAATCTAATAGAACAAGCTTCTTCAAATAGTGAACAATAAAAAAGAAACAAAAACTAATTTGTTTCTTTTTTATATAATACATAATTATCATTACTATATACCTTATTAATACCTTTTTGCATTTTAATATAATTATCTAGTCGAGATCCTACATCAACTAAATAATAATCAAAATTATATCTACTAAGTTGCTCCTTATAATCCATTTCCAAATTAGTAATTGCATTATAAGCATTAAATACACCATTAGAAGAATATAAGTCAGCCCTACCATCTATAAATGCCAAAATATCATTATAAATTAATTCACCACCAGTATTATACATATTAAATAATCTTTTAGGTTTTTCTAATTTTATAATATTTATCATTTCTTTATCAAGATACATATACTCTTTATTTATTTCTTTATTTATATTTTTAAAATTATAAATAAATATTCCAATTAATATAAAATCTAATAATACTATAATATATGGTAAATTATTAAATTTAAAAGATTGAATATAATCAAATATAAAGAAAGAAGAAATTAAATATAAGTAAGGCCAAAATCTAATACTTTTTAATCCTAAAAATAAACCAACTCCAAATAAAGCAAAATCTATAAACCTAATTTTTTTATTACTAATTAAAAGTACCATTAAAATAACAAAAGCTGTAATAAAAAAAGGTAAGTGAGTTAAATCATTTATATTTGTAGGAGCCCATTCTGCTATTGAATTAATCATTGTAGAATCCATTAAATTAGTATAAGGATAAATAGTCATTTTAAATCCATGTATATTAATTCCGGTACAAATAATACAAATAATTCCAATTATAAACAATTTAATCAATTGCTTTTTACTTAATCCCTTAGCCTCTATCTTACCAAGCTTAAAGTTAAACAAGCCAACTATAAAAACAAAAAAGCAAAATAAATAACCTAAGTTACTAGAACCACCATGAAAATTAGACCAAAGAATAGTTATTAAAGGTAAAAAATAAATCTTTCGGGAATCTTCATTATCTATTAAATTAAATATAAAATACATAGTAAATGAAAATAATACAAAACTTACAAAATGAGGTCTACCTTGTATGAAAGGCATAAATATACAAGAAAAACAATACCAAATTAAAGTAAAAAATAAATTACTAAACATTTTATTTTTATTATACTTAAAAATAACCACATATATTGTTAATAAAGATAAGACGATATAAACAATTAAATTAAAATTACCAAAAATTAATTTTAAAACATACATAAATAGTTCAAATAACCATTCATGACTCATCCAATATTTACCATTTAAACTCCAACTAAATATATCCTTTATTAAAGGACCAGTATTAAAAATATGCTCCCCCGCTTTAATATGCCAAAAATAATCACTTTCTTTACGCAATAAACAACATAAAAATATACTAAAAGATATAAATAAACTTATTAAAATAATTTCTTTATATTTTTTAATCCTTTTCATATTTTAAACCTTTCATATACATTTTTTCTCTAATCTTTCTTTCTAATTCTTCATTAGAATATTTACGAGATAATTTATTATACAATTTTTTATATTCTGCTTTAGCAATTTCTTCATTATCACTAAAATCAAATTTATCAAGTACTTTATCAATCAAACTAAATTCATAACCATAATTAATTATATCATTAGCAATTTTATTACGTAAAACAATGCCTCCTCTAGTATGATTACTTTTATAAAATCTATTTACTAACTTTTCAATCTTTACTAATTGATCTTCATAACTAAAATTACTTAATTCCTTCTCTATTAAATCTATATCTACTTTATGCTCTACTAACTCAGATTTTAATTTATAAGGTCCATAATTAGTAG
Source organism: uncultured Bacilli bacterium (assembly GCA_947589725.1). The sequence continues at coordinate 10,248 of CANQCQ010000022.1, forward strand.
TCATTAATTTATTATTAATAAAAGCCTTAACAAAGCTTTCATCATTTAAATATCCTTGAGATAATAATTTATCTATTACATTATCAATAATTTGATTTGGAAATTCTTTCTTTTCTAATATCTTTCTTATATCATATACACTCTTAAATCGAGATTTAAGACTATTTAGAGCATAATAATATACTTCATAAAACATATTATCTTGACTAATATCTTCTATCATTAAAGGATCTATCTCTTTTGTTATTAATAAATTATATTTTAATATAACTTCTTCATATAATAACAAATCCATATTTTCTAAAGATACTTTATATCTACCATTACTCATCTTTTTATACTTAAGTATTTTCATATACCCCACCCCAAATAAAGTATAGCAAAAATAAAAAACAAAAAAAAGGAACTAATTGTCCTTTTTCTTAACCTCGATAAGTCCTTCAGCAACCTCTTCAAGGGCCCTTCCAATATTCTTTTTGCTTTTGTATTCGGTTTCGGCTAATTGTAAAAATCCATTTTTATGTATATCTCTACTTCTCCTAGCAGCAATATGAACTAATTCATATTTTGAATCTACAATATTTAGAAGCTTATCAATAGAAGGATAAATCATAGCTATCACACTCCCTATTATTAGAATAAAC
>CANQCQ010000023.1 GCA_947589725.1 uncultured Bacilli bacterium
TTTAGTATTGGAGCTACATTAGATGAGGCTTCTGTAATTGATTATGAAATTTCTGTAATTCCTAATAAAACTAATACAGTTCCATTAAATTATATAAAGGTTTATTTAGAAAAATTAAATAGTGGAACATTTGCTTCAACTGGAAAACCTGCAATTTTATCTTTAGCTAAAGAAAAATCTTCTTTAGGTTCTAAGATTGGTTCTATGGTTATATATCAATCATCAGTAAAAAAGAATGCTAGTAATAATTATAGACTTAGAGCTTGGGTTGATTATTCAAGTAATTATCAGATAAAACCTACCGATAAAATTTCTTTATCTGTTGAAGTTCATGGAAAGGCATCTTAAATGTCTTTTTTTGTATATTAAAAAAGAAAATTTATTTATTGCTGGATTTTTATTTTACTTCCATTATAATAAAAGTAGGGTGATATAATGCAAATACAAGCATTAAAGGAACAGAATAACTATACATCTAAAGAAACAAAAATATTTATTTTGCATTTTATTGCAAAAGCTTTTTTGATGTCTTTATTTTTTTTAATTATTTTATTATTAGTTTTTTCTTTAGTAATAGTAGGAGATGTTTTATATAATGTAAAAAAGGGTAATAATGTTGTGCCTTTATTTGCTGGATATATAATTGTTACCCCTAGTATGGTTCCTACGATAAAAATTAATGATGCAGTAGTTGTAAAAAGATCTAGTGATAAAGATTTAAATATTGGTGATATTATAACTTTTAAATCTAATGATTCTCGATATCAAGGATTAGTTGTTACTCATAGAATTGTTGGTACTCAGTCCATTACTAATGGAGATTTAGTATATAGAACTAAGGGAGATAATAATAAAATAGAAGATTCTTCTGTTGTTACAAAAAATAATATATATGGTAAAGTAATTTTAAAATTACCTAAATTGGGATATATAAAAGATTTTTTAAATAAACCATTAGGTTTTAGTGTATTTATTGTATTGCCTATACTTTTGATATGTATAATAAATATTAAATGTATAAATGAAAGAAAAAATGGATTTGTATAATACATTTTCTTTTTGTGTTATAATTTGGTCGGTGATTTAATGGAAAAATATGATTTTAAGTTTAAGAAAAAATATGGTCAAAATTTTTTGAAAGATACAAATATAGTTAAAAAAATAGTGAATTGTGCTGATATTTTAAGTAATTCTCTTGTATTAGAAGTTGGTCCTGGTGCTGGAATAATGACAAAAGAGCTTGCTAATGTTGCTGATTTTGTTGTTGCTTATGAAATAGATAAAGATTTAGATGAGCAAATTAGGAATAGACTTAGTGGTGTTTCGAATGTCGATGTTATTTATAAAGATTTTTTGAATGCTGACTTATCTAGTGATTTAGAAAAATATAATTATGATAATTTGTATTTTGTAAGTAATGTTCCTTATTATATTACTACTCCAATTATTATGAAATTAATTAGTAGTAAATTAAATTTTAAAAAAATAGTTATGATGGTGCAAAAAGAAGTCGGAGATAGATTTTCTGCTTTTCCCGGAGGAAAAGAATATGGTTCGATTACTGTTTTGTTAAATTATTTTTATGACATAAAAAGAGAATTTAATGTTTCAAGAAAGCAGTTTATTCCTGAGCCAAATGTTGATAGTGTAATAATTTCTTTTACTGAGAAGAAAAATAAATTATTTGTAAAAGATTTATCAAAATTTCAAAAAATTGTTCGTGATAGTTTTCAATTTAAAAGAAAAAATATTAAAAATAATTTAAAAAATTATAATTTAGATAAAATTAGTTCTATCCTTTCTAAATATGGATATGATTTAAATGTAAGGGCAGAGCAATTGGAATTAGAAGTATTTGTAGATATAGCTAACAGTATATTTTGAATATTTCTTTTTTTTTGGCATAAAATTTATTGGAGATGATTATACGTGAATTTTAAAATAGGTGACTATGTAACAAGAACTTCTTATAAAAATGATATTTTGTTTAGAATAACTAAAATAGAAAATAATATAGCTTATCTCAATGGAGTAAATGTACGACTTAGTGCTGATGCTAATGTGAGTGATCTTGTTATTGCAAATAATGTTGTTATAAATGATGATGAATTTATAGGTGATAAATTTGATAATATTGAACTAAATAGAGATCAATATTTTTATCTTCCTGGAACTATATTACATATTGATGGAGATGAAGAATATTTAGCTAGATGTATGAAGTTTTATGAAAAAATGAAAGTTAAAGCTAATGGTATTTATTTACCTGAACCTGAGATGAGTATAAAAATAAAGTCATTATTAGAAACTTTTCATCCTGATATTTTAATATTAACCGGTCATGATGCTTTGTATAATAAAAATAGTAAAGATAGTAAAAGTTATCAAAATTCTTCAAATTATATTGATGCTGTTAAAGAAGCAAGAAAATATGAAAAAAATCAAGATAAATTAATTATAATTGCTGGAGCATGTCAATCTGATTATGAGGATTTGATAAAAGCTGGTGCTAATTTTGCTTCTAGCCCAAAAAGAATTAATATTCACGCTTTAGATCCTGCTGTAGTTGCAGTTGCTTTAGCCTTTTCTGATAAAAATAAAAGTATTGATTTAATAAACTTAATTAATAAAACTAAATTTGGTAGTGATGGAATTGGTGGAATTATAACTAATGGTACTATGTATGTGGGGTTTCCAAGATGATGATAGAAAAAATTAAGGATAAAGTTAGGAAAAAGGTTGGAACAAAGCATAAATTTAGATTTAATGGATCTAGAAATCAAGTTGAAGAATTTGAAGGTGTGATTAATAATACTTATAATAAAGTATTTACCATATTAGTAGATAATTATTGTATTAAATCTTTTTCTTATTGTGATATATTAACTGATAATTTAGAAATAATTGATGGGGAATTTTAGGTATTTTAAAAATTGTTGCAATTTCTATTTTGTTATATTACAATAAATTTATAAAGTATTTGATACTTTAGAGGGAGGATTATTCACATGAAGATTACATCAGTTAATGTACGTAAGATTGAAAAAGAAGGTTCTCGTATGAAGGGAATTGCATCCATTTTAATCGATGACTGTTTTGCAGTTCATGATATTCGTATAATTGAAGGAGATAACGGTTTATTTATCGCAATGCCTAGCCGAAAGACAGCTGCTGGTAGTTACCGTGATATTGCTCATCCAATTAATCCTGAAGTTCGTTCTATGTTTGAAGAAGCTATTATAAACGCATATAATGAAGCTCCTTTAGCTAGTGATGAAGAAAACGCGTAATGCGTTTTTTTTTTTTTTTTTTTTTTCAATTATTAGAAAGGAAAAATTTAGTTATATCAGGAGTAAAAAAAATAGATAATTTTGATAATAAACAATTTATAATAGAAACAATTCAAGGTTATATGATTGTTAAAGGAGAAGGTTTGGAATTACTTAAGTTAGATACAATATTAGGAAATGTATCTATTAAAGGTTTAGTTAATAGTATTACTTATGCTGAAGATGGTAATAAAAAAGAAAAAGAAGATAGTATATTTAGTAGGTTATTTAGATAATGAATTTAAGTGTTCAATTAATAGTAATTTTTGTTTGTTTTATATTTGGCTTTTTGTATTGTACATTATTTAAATACTATAAAAAATATATAAGAAATGGTAAATATAATTATATTAAAGATTTTTTATATAATTTTATTTTCTTAATAATATTTTTATTTACTTTTTATAAAATTAATAATTTATATTTAAATTATTACATGCTTATTTTTTTTAGTATTGGTTTTCTAGTTTCATATTTAACTGTCAATCATTTTTAATTTTTGTCTAATTTATTGAATTCAAAAAATAGCTACTATATAATAATATTGATATGGTAGGTGATATAGTGGCAAGTACTAAAAGAAAAAAGAAAAAAGTAAAAATTTCAAGACTTTTTATAAGCTTAATTTCTGTTTGTATTGTTGTTACTGTTACATTTACTATTGGAAAGTATTGGATTGAAATTTTTGATAAATATAAAGAAAAGAAAGATTTAGAAAAGGAACTAGTTAGTTTACAAAAAAAGGAAAAAGAGTTAGAGCTTGATGCAAAAAAATTACAAGATTCTGAATATATTGCTAGATACGCTAGGGAAAAGTATTTATATTCTAAAGATGGTGAATTTATTATAAAAATACCAGAAGATGAATAAAAAATCATCTTCTTTTGTTGTTATGTGGTATAATATGTTTGACATAGGAGGCAGCATGATTAGATTAGATGATTATTTTAAATTTAATATGAATGATATTATAGTAGTAGGTTGTTCTACTGGGCCTGATTCAATGGCTTTAATTGATATGTTGATAAAGGTAAGAAAAAAGTATAATTTGTCATTAATAGTTGCTCATGTAAATCATAATTTAAGAAAACAAAGTTATGAAGAAGCTGAATATATGAGAAAGTATTGTCAAGAAAATGATATAGTTTTTGAAACAATGCTAATAGAGTCTTATAGTGATGATAATTTTCATAATGAAGCACATAATATACGATACAATTATTTTGAATCATTAGTAAGAAAATATCATGCAAATTACTTAATGACTGCACATCATGGTGATGATTTAATAGAAACAATTCTTATGAGAATAGTTAGAGGTTCAAATTTAAAAGGATATAGTGGCTTTAAAGAAGTTGTTGACAAAGATGGTTATAAAATAGCAAGACCATTGATTAATTTTACTAAAGATCAATTATTACAATATGATATAGAAAATAATATTAAATTTTATGTTGATGATTCTAATTTAAAAGATAAATATACAAGAAATCGATATCGTAAATATGTATTACCTTTTTTAAAAGAGGAAGATAAAAATGTTCATTTAAAATTTCTAAAATTTAATAAGACTTTAAATGATGTTAATAAATATTTGGATTCTGAAAGAAATAAAGTTATACAAAGAACAATATTAAATAATAAAATATTGATTGATAACTTTATAAAAGAAGATCCTTTTATGCAAAAAGAAGTTCTTTATTATTTATTAAGTTTATATTATATTGATGACTTAATATTAATTAATGATAAGCATATTGAAGCAATATTAAAAATAATAAATAGTAGAAGATCAAATTGTAAAATAAATTTGCCTAATGATGTTATTGCAAGCAAAGAATATAATTTTTTAGAATTAAAAAAATCTACTTATTTACTTAATAATTATGAAGTAGAATTTGATAATTATGTATCATTACCCAATAATCATTGTATTGAAAAGGTAACAGATATTGTTGGTAATAGTAATTATATATGTAGATTAAATACTAAAGAAATTACTTTACCTTTAATTGTTAGAACAAGGAAATATGGAGATAAAATGTTGATTAAAGGTATGAATAAGCATAAAAAAGTTAAAGATATATTTATAAATAGTAAGATACCTTTAAATAGTAGAGATAGTTGGCCAATTGTTGTTGACTCTACAGATAAAATTGTTTGGATACCTGGAATAAAGAAATCAATATTTGACAAAAATAAAGATGATAATTATGATATAATATTGAAATACAGTTAGGGAGGGATAGTTTATGAAAAATGAATATGATAAAAAGTCTATTAAAAAGAGTTTGTTTCCATATTTATTAATATCATTTATTATTTTGATGATATTCTATTTTGTAAATGTTTTAAATAACAATGTTCATACATTTACGTATGATGAGTTTATGAGTGAGTTGAATCAAAATCAAGTTACTGAACTTGAAATAGTTACAAGAGGTGGAGCTTATACTTACGAAGTTAGAGGTAAATTAAAAGATTATAATGATAATGAGTCTTTCTTTGCTAGATTACCTTTTAGTGAACAAGTTATGAAAAGAATAGTTGAAGCTAATGATTCTCAACAAATAAAAATGGAAGTAGTTGCAGATCCTGAGTCATCAGTATTACTTGCAATTATATTAAACATTTTTCCTATAGTTTTAATTATAGTTTCATTCTTCTTCTTATTTAGTAGACAACTTGCTGGTAATAAGAGTTCTTTAGATTTTGGTAAAAGTAGAGCTAAGTTAAATGCTGATACTGATAAAGTTACATTTGAAGATGTAGCTGGTCTAAAAGAAGAAAAAGAAGAGGTTAAAGAATTAATAGATTTCTTAAAGAATCCTAAGAAATTTCAAAAATTGGGTGCAAGAATTCCAAAAGGAGTATTGTTATTTGGTCCTCCAGGAACTGGTAAAACATTACTTGCAAAAGCTGTTGCTGGTGAAGCTGATGTTCCTTTCTACTTTATTAGTGGATCAGATTTCGTTGAGTTATTTGTAGGTGTTGGAGCAAGTCGTGTTAGAGATATGTTTCAACAGGCAAAAAGAAATGCTCCATGTTTAATTTTTATTGATGAAATAGATGCTGTTGGTCGTCAAAGAGGAACTGGTTTAGGTGGAGGTCATGATGAAAGAGAACAAACTTTAAATCAACTTCTTACTGAGATGGATGGTTTTGGTGCTAATGAAGGGATTATAATCATTGCTGCAACTAATAGACCTGATGTATTAGATCCTGCATTATTACGTCCTGGAAGATTTGATAGACAAATAACAGTTAATTTACCTGATGTTAAAGGCAGAGAAGAAATCCTTGCTGTTCATGCTAGAAATAAGGTTTTAGCTAAAGGTATAACTCTTGAAAATTTAGCTAAGAGAACTCCTGGATTTAGTGGTGCTGACCTTGAAAACTTATTAAATGAGGCTGCTTTACTTGCTGTAAGACGTGATAAAAATGCTATTACAATGAGTGAGATAGATGAAGCAACAGACAGAGTCCTTATGGGTCCTGCAAAGTTATCTCATAAGTATAGTGAAAATGATAGAAAACTTGTAGCTTATCATGAAGCTGGACATGCTGTAATTGGATTAAAGCTTGCTAATGCTAGTGATGTTCAAAAAGTAACTATTATTCCTCGAGGCTCTGCTGGTGGATATAATATGATGGTACCTAGTGAGGAAAAAATGTGTTCTACCAAAACTGACTTATTAGAGGAAGTAACTGGATTATTAGGTGGTAGAACTGCTGAGGAAATAGTATTTGGAGAAATTACAACTGGTGCTCATAATGACTTTGAAAAGGCAACTAAGATAGTTAGAAGTATGGTCACTGAATATGGTATGAGTGATTTAGGACCATTACAATTTGAACAACAAACAGGTAGTGTATTTTTAGGAAGAGATTATAATAAATCACATAACTTTTCTAATGAAGTTGCTAATGAAATAGATATGGAAATGCGTAAAATTATAAATGATTGCCATAAAAAAGCAACAGAGATTATTAAGAAAAATAGAGAATTACTTGATTTAATTGCTTCTGCATTACTTGAATATGAAACATTAACAAAAGAGCAAATCGACTATTTAGTTGAAAATGGTAAGATGCCAGAAGAAGATGAAAATAATTATGAAGCTATGTCTATTACAAAATTACGTGAAATAGCTAAAGAAAAAGATATTAAAAATGCTTCTAAAATGACAAAAAGTGAATTATTAAAGGAACTAAACAAATAGTTCTTTTTTCTTGCAAATTTATAAAAAAATATTATAATAAAAGCAGTAAAGGAGTGAGTATAGTGGCTAAAGATAAAAAATTAGATACTAAAAAAATTGATGAATTAAAAGAAAAAAGTTCAGGTTTCATTAATGAATTTAAAGAATTTGTTTTACGTGGAAGTATTGTTGATATGGCTGTTGGTGTTATTATAGGTAGTTCATTTTCTAATATAGTAACAGCATTAACTCAAGATATCATTAACCCTTTAATAAATGGAATAGGTGGAGCTGAAGTTGGTGGGTCATTAAAAATTTATGGAGGACAGAGAATTCTTTATGGTGACTTCATTACTTCAATTATTAATTTTTTAATAATGGCATTTGTTCTATTTATGTTATTAAAAGTAGTTAATTCAATTAAATCAGTAGGTAAGAAACATGAAGAAGAAAAGAAAGAAGAACCTAAGAAAAGTAGGGAAGCTGTTTTATTAGAAGAAATAAGAGATTTATTAAAAAGTCAACAGTAGGTAATATTTATGGAATGGATGATAGGAAATGTCAAAATAACTAATCAAGTTGTTTTAGCACCTATGGCTGGTATTTGTAATTCGGCTTATAGAAGAATTTGTAAAGAGATGGGCTGTGGCTTAATTTATGCTGAAATGGTTAGTGATAAAGCCATTTCTTATAATAATCAAAAAACTATAGATATGTTATATATGACTGAGGAAGAACGTCCTCTTTCACAACAAATATTTGGTAGTGATAAAGATTCTTTTGTTGTAGCAGCAAAATATATTTATGAAAATATGCATCCTGATATTATTGATATTAATATGGGATGTCCCGTTCCAAAGGTTGCTGTTAGAGCTCAGGCTGGTTCGGCGTTGCTTAAATCGCCTGATAAAGTTTATGATATTGTAAAAGCTGTTGTAGAAGCTGTTCCAATACCTGTGACTGTTAAAATTCGTAGTGGTTGGGATAATAATCATATTAATGCAGTAGAAATTGCTAAAGTTATAGAAAAGGCTGGTGCTAGTGCAATTTGTGTTCATCCTAGAACTAGAAGTCAAGGTTATAGTGGTCAAGCTGATTGGAATATTATTAAAGCAGTAAAAGAAAATGTTAATATTCCAGTAATTGGAAATGGAGATGTCAAATCCCCAGAAGATGCTAAACGTATGCTTGATACTACTGGTTGTGATGCAGTTATGATAGGTAGAGGTGTATTAGGTAATCCATGGTTAATAAAAAATACAATTAATTATTTAGATGGAAAACCTTTGTTTGAAGTATCAATAGATGATAAAATAAACATGTGTTTAAAACATTTAGAATATTTAGAAAAACTAAAAAATGATAAATTAGCAACACTTGAAATAAGAAATCATATTGCTTGGTATTTTAAAGGAGTAAGTGGATCAAGTACTTTGAAAAATAATATATTTAAATGTAAAAATGTTGATGAAATAAGAAAAATATTATTGGAATTTAAAGAGGAGGTATAATATGAGAGAATTAAGTGAACAAGAAATTGTAAGAAGGGAAAAGTTAAATAATATAAAAAATCCTTATCCAGATAGATATGAGACAAATTATGAAATTTGTGATGTAGCTAAATTAGATGATGGTGTTACTGGTGTTAGAGTTGCTGGTAGAATTGTCTTAATGAGAAAAATGGGAAAGATGAGTTTCTTAACTATTGGTGACATTGGTGGAAAGATTCAAGTATCTGTAAAAATAGATATGGTTGGAGAAGAAAAGTATCAAGAATTTAAGTCTAATTATGACTTAGGAGATTTTATTGGTGTTGAAGGAGAAATGTTTACTACTCAAACTGGTGAAAAAACTATTCGTGCAAGTCATATAGAATTTTTAGGAAAAGCATTAAAACCATTACCTGAAAAATTTCATGGTGTTGAAGATGTTGAAACAATTTATCGTGAAAGATATTTAGATTTAATAATGAATGATGAATCTAAAAAGAAATTTTTATTTAGAAGTAAATTTATAAGAGAAATTAGAAATTATTTAGACTCTAAAGGATATATTGAGATAGAGACTCCTATTTTAAATAATAAAGCTAGTGGTGCTTTAGCTAAACCATTTATTACTCATCACAATGCTTTAGATATTGATTTATATTTAAGAATTGCTCCTGAAACGTATTTAAAAAGAGCAATTGTTGGTGGATTTACTAAAGTTTTTGAAATAGGAAGATGCTTTAGAAATGAAGGAATAGATGCTACCCACTTACAAGACTTTACTATGATTGAAGGTTATTGTGCTTACTATAATTATAAAGATAATATGAAATTTTTACGTGAAATGTTACAAAGTGTTATTATGAATATATTTGGAACTTTAATTATTACAGTTGGAGATAAAGAAGTCGATTTAAGTGGAGAATGGAAAGCTGTAAGCTTTAGAGATTTATTACTTAGATATAGTAATATAGATTTAAATATTTATAATACTAAAGAGAAATTACTTGCTAAGATTAGAGAAGAAAAATTAGAAATTGATTCTGAAGTACCACTTGAAAATTTAGGATATGGTAATTTAGTTGATCAATTGTACAAGAAAGTTGCTCGAGTTCATGTTATTAAGCCAATATTTTTGACTGAGCATCCAATTGAACTCAGTCCTCTTGCTCGTGCTAATGATGATAATCCACAAATTACTGATAGATTTCAATTAGTAATTAATGGTGCTGAAATAATTAATGCTTATTCAGAATTAGTTGATCCGCAAGAACAAGAGAGACGTTTAATTGAACAAGCTAGATTAAAAGCTAATGGTGATGAAGAAGCAATGCCTATGGATAATGATTATATTTCTGCAATGGAATGTGGTATGCCACCTATTAGTGGATGGGGAATGGGTATTGATAGAATGGTTCAATTACTTACTAACTCTTCTAATATTAAGGATGGAATTTTATTCCCTTTAATGAGACCTCTAAATGAGGACGATAAAGACCTATAAAAGGTCTTTTTTTCACCAAAATTTCATAAAAATAAGTTGCATTTACTTGTAAATTAATTTTTTAATATATATAATTAAAGTGGGAGGTTAATTATGAAGAAACATAATACAATTAAGATCATCCTTGGGGCATTACTTGTATGCGCATTACTTACTTGGATAATTCCAGCTGCTTATTATCAAAGTGAGTTTGTTGATCAAGGAAGGATACAAATGGGTCTATTTGATCTATTTAGTTATTCACTAACGTCATTATCTTATTTTGGATATATTTCATTATTTATAATTGCTGTTGGTGGATTCTATGGAATACTTTATAAGATTCCAGCTTACCGCAATATGTTAGATAAGGC
>CANQCQ010000024.1 GCA_947589725.1 uncultured Bacilli bacterium
GCTTAGGAGGCGATTGCTCTATCCTACTGAGCTACGAGGACATATATAAAGTATATCATATAAAAGTAAAAAGATACTAAGATTTTACACTTAAGTATCTTTTTATACTTCTTGAATAACAGTAATTATCATTGGTTTAGATTCTGTTTGTTTATAGAAAAATTTTCCTAATTCTTCACGTACATCATTCTTTATTTTGGAATAATCTACTCTTTTACTGTTTATTTCTATATTTGCTTCTATTACTTCTCTTGACAATTGTTTTGTTTCTTCAAGTAAATCTTGACTTTCCTTAACATAGACAAATCCTCTTGTTAGAATTTCAGGACCACCAACTATTTGCTTTGTATTTTTATCTAAAGTGCAACTGATAATAACAATTCCATTTTCTCCTAACATTTCTCTATCTTTTAATACTAAGTCTCCTATATCTCCTTGAGATTTTCCATCAATTAGTATTTCATCTACATCAATATGTTCATTGGAATCAATCATTTTTCCATTTTCAAAAGTTACTACATCACCATTTAATTTAAGAATAATATTTTCTTTAGGAATACCTAATTCATAGGCTATATCAGCATTAGCATATTGTTGTCTATATTCTCCTTTAACTGGGAAATAATACTTCGGATTCATTAAATTAATCATAAGCATTATATCTTCACGAGATGAATGACATAGTAAGTGTTTTTTACTAGATAAGGAAACAGCATTAGCTCCTAGCATTGCAATTTCATCCATAATTAGAGCCATCCTCTTTTCAATTCCTGGATATGATGGTTCAGTTATAAAGATAGTATCTGTTTCTTTTATCTTTATAAATTTATCAAATCCTTTAATAATTCTTTCTAAATTACCAAAAGGCTTTTCTTTTTCATCTGATATTAATACTACTGTTGCTTTTGCATCTAAGTCTACTAAAGATCCTATAATATCTTTATTTACTTTTAAGTAACCTTCTTCAATTCCTCTATTAATAGTTTCTCCTAGACTTTTACCCATAATAACTATTTTTCTATGTGTGTTACTTACTTCATCAAATATTTCTTGAATTCTATGATAATGTCCTGGAAAGATAGTACATATAATTCGATATTCACTCTTATGTAATACTTCTCTTATAAAAGAACTAGTTCTATTATTAGGAGAAGTATGACCTTCACGGTCAGCATAGAATGATTCACTAAGTAAACATAAAACTCCTTGTTTTCCAACATAAGCTAATTTTCCTATGTCTGTTTTATAAGATCCTTGCATAGTTGGATCAAAGACATAATCTCCAGTGTATACTATAGCTCCATTTTCTGTATATAATACATAGCAAACTGCATCAGGAATAGAATGAGTAACACTAATTGGAAATACAGAGTTCTTACCAAAATCTATTTTTGAATGTGGTCTTATTTCTTTAAAATTAGTTTTATCTAATATATCTTTTGATAAATCATTTTTAACAACTTCTAATGTTAATTTTGTTCCATAAATAGGTATATCTTGAATCTTTTCTAGTATATCAGGTATTGCTCCCATATTTCCTTCATGACCATGTGTTAAAAATATACCTTTAATATTCTTTTTATTTTTAATTAAATAATCAAAATTAGGAATAATATAATCTACTCCTAAGTTTATATCATTATCATACTTTAGTCCGGCATCAAAAACAAAAATATCTTTATCTACATTAACTACATACATATTTTTGCCATTTTCATTTAAACCACCTAAAGCAAAAATTTTAATTTTACTCAAAATTATAATCTCCTTTCTTAATTTTTTAACGATTTTAAAAACTTATATAAATAAAGACCAATCAAAAGACTAGTTAATTATATCATTATTTTATTATTTTGTAAATTAGATTGCTAATTTATCAAGAACTGCTTTAGCAGCTTCTTGCTCTGCTTCTTTTTTACTACTAGCTATTCCTACTCCATATACTATATTATCTATTTTAACTTGAATAGTATAAGTTCTATCATGAGCAGGACCTTCTTCATTTACTAATTCATATGTTAAAGATTTTTGATTTGTTTGAACATACTCTTGTAAAACACTTTTATAATCACTAAAGAAATTTATATTTGGATTTTCTATATAAGGAACTACTATTGAAAGAATTGTTTTTCTAGCAGTGGCATATCCTAGATCAATATAGATAGCAGCCATTAATGACTCAAATATATCAGCTATTATAGCCTTTCTATGTTTTCCACCTGAATGTTCTTCTCCTACGCCAACTTTAATATATTTACTTAATTCTAGTTCATTTGCATAGACAGCTAAAGCATTTTCACAAACATAACTTGATCTTATTTTAGTCATTTCACCTTCATTAATAAATTTATTTGAATATAGGTAATCAGCTACTACTAAGTCAACTACTGCATCTCCTAAAAATTCTAATCTTTCATAATCAGCTTTATTTTTATGCTCATTAGCATATGAACTATGAGAAAAAGCTGTTTGATAAAGAGTAATGTCTTTAGGTGTAATATTTAATTTTTTAAATAATTCTTGCATATTTATCACCATATAAAGTATATCAAAAATAGATGATGAAGTATACTTATAATTGATATTTTGATTTTTTTATAGTAGAATTAATATGAGAATATTGGTTCAGGAGTTAATATGAAAAAAATACTTATTAAGCTTATAGAAATATATCAAAGTATTCCTTTTAGTACACATGTATATTGTAGATATGTTCCTAGTTGTTCTAATTATGCTAAAGAAGCTATTAATGAGTATGGTTCTATAAAAGGTAGTATTATGGCTATAAAAAGAATTCTATCTTGTAATCCATTTGGTTCTTATGGCTACTCTCCTGTTCCTAAAAAAGGAGTTAAAAATGAAAAAAATATTTAATTATTTTTTATTGATAATAATGATTTTTGGTTTATCAATATTTAGTACTGGTTGTGCAAATGATGAAATGGATGGTATAGAAATAGCTGTTACAAATTATGCAAATGAATTTATAGTTAGCAGATTATATAGTAAACATTCTAAGATAACATCTATTTATCCTGATGGTGTTGATACTAGTACTTATCAATTAAGTAAAAAACAAAAAGAAGAATACGCTAATTATCAAATATTTATCTATAATGGATTAATTGAATCAGAAAGAAACTTAGCTATTGATTTATTAGATATCAATCCTAATTTAAAAATAATAGATACAGCTTATGTTTTAGAAACTGATTATTCTCCTGAAGAATTATGGTTAAATCCTTCTTCTTTATTAATGATGAGTAAAAATGTTAAAACTGGTTTACTTGAATATATAACAAGTACTTATCTTCAAAAAGAAATAGAACTATCTTATGATGAATTAAAGATAGATTTATCTAATCTAGATGTCTTATATAGGGATGCTGTTAAAGATACTAATAATAGAATTGTTGTAGTTGATGATTCAGCTTTAAATTTCTTACAAAAATTTGGACTAGAAGTATATTGTATAGATAATTCAGCAACAGATAAATTATTAATGGATGTTGAAAATTTAATAATTAATAATAAAGTATCTTATATAATTACTTTTAAAGGAAATGATTTAAGTACTAATGCAACTTCATTTATAAATAAATATAATAAAATTAAATCTCTTGAATTACATAAACTAAATATTTTAAGTGATTTAGAAAGAGATGAGAAAAAAGATTATCTTTCTATTATGAATGATAATTTAAACTTATTAACTCAAGAATTATACCAATAGAAAAAAATATACAAAGCTGTATATTTTTTTAATTCTTTTTATATTTCAAAATATCTTTTTTATCTACTTTACTTACTTTATTAGATTCTCTTATTTTATTAATAGCTTTATTTTGAATAGATGAATTTAATTTGTTATTAGCTAAAAATTTAATAGTTCGATCTTTATAATAAATATATAAATAACTAATAAGCCAAGCAATAGACATTTCAACATAATAATCTTTATTTTCTATTTCTTCTATTACTTTAAATATATATTCTAAATAATCTTCATCTTCTAAATAGTGATTTAGAATGGAAACTACTCCTACTCTAACATAATAGGGGTTTTTATCTTTTATTAGTTTATTTATAATACTTATAAATTTATCTTTATTTTTCTTGATAATATTAAATCTACATATACAAATATCACAAGTTGCCCAATTATCAATGGAATCTAAAAACTTAGATAAGTAATTAATAAAAGTATCATATTGATCTATATATGATATAGCTATTCCTTCTAATAATGTTTCTTCAAAATAATTGTGTTCAATATTATTAAGAAAATCTATTATGTTATCTTTATTTATACATTTGATTAGATAACTTATTATTGGAACTTTAATACCTATTATTTCATAGTTAGTATTAATTATTTTACTATTGAATTCTTTATATTTTAAATCTTGTAAAGACTTTAATTTTTTTATAAAAGTTTGGTAACTTTTTTTATTCCAACTACTTGGAATTATTGTTTTATAGGAAGTTAATGGCACTTATATCCTCATTAATTAAAGCTACTAATACTTCAGTATTATAATTATCAAAAGCTTTTTTTACTTTGTCATATTCAATAGAAAATATTTCTATTCTTCTAATTAATAAATCATCTATTACTTGGATATTAATTTTTTGCATATATTTAATTATTTCAATTGCATTTTCTCTATCAGCAATAAATTGTCTAATAACACTAGGTAAATTATTATCCTTAATCTTTTTTATAGTCTTATTACTAATACCTAAATCTTTTAAAAAATCCATCTAATCACCTATTTTCTATTTCTTTTTGAATAATTTCATATACTTTATTATAGTTTTCTAAATTTATTATTGTATTGTATGTAATTGCAAACATAAAACTATCTATTGAATCTTTAATACCATTTTTTAGTAATGTGTTATATATTCTTAATACTTTAAGTCTTGAAATTCTAATTCCTAAAAAATTATATATTAAAGCATTATCTTGATCTATATATTTATTTATAGATTGGATATATGGATTACTAAATATTGAATTACTTATGGTATTAGGGTAAGTATCGATTATTTTATTAAACTTATTTTTATTTTTAATATCTGGAATAATAGTATTTGTAACTCCATGTTTATTTTCTTCGTTAATATTCATATAATAAGTATTTCGATAATCAGGTCTATTTCTGGTAATTATTGCTTTTAATTGATAGTTTTCATTATCTTCTTCCATGACTACTCTAAATGGTCCATCTTCTGGATTAGAAATATTTCCTTTATAATTTTTGGCAGATTCATAAATGTTATAGAACATAAGTGCATCAGGATTAGATACTGTTTTTAAATTACTTAAGTTATCAATTAAGTATTTTAAGCCAAATTCATGAATTTCTATAAATGCATCAGCTATTTGAGCAAAGTTATTTGATAATAAAGCACAAGGAGAAGGATCAATTATTCCTCTTTTCTTATATTCAAAAGAAAAACCATATTTTGAAAATAAATCTAAATTCTTCTCTAATAATTGGTTAGGCATTGTCAATATACTCTTACAAGCTTGATAGATATAGTTAATACTTATACCTGCATTCTTTAGCGTTATAATATTTCTCATAAAATCAATAGAAGAACCCTTAGTCATTATCGAATAATCAGAATCACTTTCATTATCATTTTGTGTTAGTATGGCTCCACTAATATCTAATAATGATTTTGGTATTAATTTATTTTCCATCGCAAATGTTGTTACTTGTTGGATTGTTGATTTAGTACTAGCTACTAAAATTGAAGTTAAAACATAATTATCAGTAATATGTGGATAAGCAAATTTATTTAAAGTTATAAAAATATCTTCAATATTTTTTAAATTACCTTTATCAATTAATATCTTTTTATAATCATCTTCTAATAAATTATAATCATAATTATATTCTTTAAATAACTTTTCTAAATTTTCATTAGTAAGAGCAGCTTTTACCTTCTTTTTTGATTTAATAAGTAAATCATTATATCTTCTAAATTCAGTATCTAAAAGTTTAATTAAGATCTTTTCATTACCTTCTTCTAAATTATTAATGAAAAGTGCCTCAATTAAATCCATATCTTTACTGCGAAGTTTATAGGAATGATTAGCTAAATTCTCCTGTAATTTAGAATATTTCTTTTGCTCTTCCTCTATTTTCTTAATATCTTTATCATGATCTTTATTATAATCATTAAATTTATTAAAACACTCTAAAAAATAATTATAATTATCTTTATCTTTTTTAAATAATCTAAGAGTAGATTTATAATCTTTATTTAAAGTTAAGATTTTCTTAATAGTAGTTATATCATTGACTAATTTATCATAATCATCTACTTCAAACTTAGAAATTAAATCTTTTATGTCTTCAAAAGATAAATAAATTAATTCATTAATATCTTTTTTCAATCTTTTATATAATTCAACTAGGCTTTGATTATATTCTTCTTTTTTATTTTTTTCTGCTTCTAGACTTTGTTGCTTTTGATTAATTAATTTATTAATTTCTCGTTCTTTAGAATTCATCTTTTCACCTACTTCATTTTATTATTCTTTTTATTTGAATTTATATAGTCAATTATTGGTGCTAATTTTTGAGATATAATATTTTTATCTTGATTATTATTTAATATATAATTTATTTCATATGTTAATAAGGTATCTATCTTTTCAGTAGTTTTATATACTTCTTCTCTTAAATCTTCATTATTCATATAAACATTTAATGTATTATTTAAATCTGTTGTATTTATTTCATTTAAATTATCAATTAATTGTTTATTAGTTTCTAAATACATTTTAGCTTCATTTATTATATTATTAGATTTATTTTCTTCATCTTTACTTAATAAAATATCATAGTATTTTTCAAATAATTCATAAGGATCTTTTTTAGGATTATCTTTTATTACTTTATTAGCTAATTGTAGTAATTTTTTATCTTTATCTATAGATGGGTCATCTACTACAGGTTCTAAAGATAATCTTTCTATTTTAATTTCTTCTTTTTTAGGAGGTTTTTTACTTTTATATTTCTTTTTTATTTTTAATATTGTTTCATTAAGCCTTTTTTTACTACATCTTTTTATTTTACTAATACTCTTTACTAATATCTTTTTATTAATAACATCTTCTATTTTTTGAATATCTAATTCATACATTGATAAAGTATCTTCATGAAGAGCAATATTAAAGTTTAATGCCATAAGTAAAGCATTTATTTTTTCTTTCATACTTAAATTTAATGTATCTAAATAATTATCGAAGTCTTTAGCATCATCTACTTCTTTTACTATACCAATAGGTGCAAAAAACGATTTATATTTTTTTATTCGATTTATTTTTTCTTCTGTTGTATTTATTTGCTCATTAATTAATTTTTTTGTCTCTTTCTTTTGAACATGCTCTAATTTATCTAAAAAACTACTCATTATTTGTTTTGAATATTGTTCTTGATCATTAGCAAAGTCTAATAAACCAGTATGAGTAAGTAGTGATAGATTCTTTAATTCTTGAAAAAACTTTTTAGTAGTTGTTTCATCTTTTAAGACATATAAGGCAAACTTATAAAAATTAATTTTATCAATATTACTATTTAGACTATCATAATAATCTAATAAAGTATTTATATTTTTAATTTCACGTTCATCAACGTTAGAAAAATAATTTTCTTGAACAAATGACTCTTCTAAATTATTTAAAGCATCTGTTAAATCATCTTCTTGTAGTTCTGATTTATCCATTATAATTTTTGTAATCTTACGAGTATCTATCATACGCTTCACCTATTCTTTACTATAATCTAGTATACTATAAAGTGATGATTTTTTAAAGTAATTATTTAATAGCTCCTTCTATTTCATTTAAAATAAGTTTTATAGCTTTATCAAATAATTTTTCAATTACATTTCCAATACTAATACCTAATCTGGATAATAGATTATCGTAAGTTTCTTTCTTTTCTAAATAATTAGTTGCGACTATTTTTTCTCCATTTAGAATATCTTTTTCAAATCTATTTATTGCTTCTGTTGTTAAGGTATTATTTTTACTTTCAATAGTTGTATAATAACCAGTTAATGACATAATGTATACTGATATATACATAAGGATAAGTAAAGCTCCAATACCTATGAATATTTTTTTTAGATTATCCTTCATTTATAACCTCCATAAAACATTCAAAAAAAGCTAAAGCAGAGTTTATTACTTCATAAGTTGTATTTTCATAGCCACCAAATTCAATCAAAAGAGCATTAGATGATACATCTTGATTATAAACACCATTAACTCCTTGACCACCTTTTTTCAATATACCCTTTGATAATCCTGGAAATTTTATATTTAATTTATCATTAATTCTACTCGCAAAAGCATAATTTTCCTCATAATTATTATTTTCTAAACCTATTAAAAATAATATCTTAGCATAATTCTTATCATTAATAGAAATAGTAGTTTTATCTTTAGTTAAACTATCACGATGAATATCTAAAAAATATTGAATACTCGGATAACTATTTCTTACTTCATCTAAATATATTCTACTAGCTTTATAACTACTGGCATAATTCCAATTATTCGTATTTAATAAATCCTTTATACTACGTTCTTCAACAATTGTCTTTATATTATTCTGTTCTAATTTTTCCTTTAATATATAGTTAATCATTGTGACATTAGGAGAAAATTGAAATAAATTATTGGCTGCATACTCTTCTGTATCATGAGTATTATAAATATAGACTATTGGGTTTTCGATAAGTAATGATTTATCAGAGTCTTTAGTTTGTTCTGTTTTAAAAAAAGATTTATATTTTTCTAGAAAAGTTTTATTAGAAAATCCTTCATAAGCATTTTCTAAGATAAAATCATCATATTTTTCATTTGTCTTAATACTAATATTTTTCTCTATATATTTAAAAGATATTACTATACCAATAAAAAACATAGTAAAACAGTAGAATAATTTTCTTCTTATACTATGTTTGTGTTTATTTTTTTTCATAATAACCACCTATTATTACTATAGGCTAATTATTTGATAATTCTTGTCGATTCATTGTATGTAATGCTTTATTGATACTGGTTCCAATTATATAACTTAACTTTTCAATTAAATAATCAATTTCTTTAGGAGTTACTATTAAATTATCATCTATTTCTAAATTATTTATATTATGTTCATGTAACATATTGGTAATTATAGAGTCTATATCAACAACTGTTGGAACTCCTATCGCAATTGTTTTACATTTTAATGTTTTTTCAGATAATTCTCCTCTATCATTTAAAACTCCACTTCCAGGATTTATTCCTTTATCAGTTATTTGAATAGTCTTATTTAATCTTTTAGTATTTGATGTACAGAGACTATCTATTAAAATACAATAATCTGGTTTAACTATATCTACTACTTGCTTAATCATTTCTACTGAGGATATTCCAGTATTACCATAAACAGATGGTTCAAAAATACAAACATTAGAATAACCTTCTTCAACATCTCCAAAATTAAATAAATGTCTAGTTACTAAAATATTATCTAATACTTTTGGTCCTAAAGCATCTGGTGTTGATTTTCTATTACCAAGACCTATTATTAATACTTTTGAGTGATCTTTTAAATATCTCTTTAATTCATTTACTAAGAATTTTTGAATTATTGATATTTGATCTTTATCAGTTGAATCTATGAATGTAATGGTTGAATAATTAAAATTATCTTTCTTTGTTGTATATAATGATACTCCATCGTTTGATGAAACTTTATTATTTTTAGTGTTATTGTCCATGACAAGATCTGTTCTTAGATTTTTATTTTCTGTATCAATAATATGCATTTTTCTTCACCTAATCATAATAATGTCCAAAAAATAAAAAATTATTTGCTTTTTCATAAGTTTTTTGGTAAGATTAATGTGTTTTATGAAAAAGTGAGGTGAAAAAGTATGCCAAATATTAAGAGTGCTAAAAAACGTATGCGTTCAAGCGCTAAAAAAACTGAGGTTAATACTTTTATTAGTTCAAGTATGAGAACTGCTGTTAAAAAGGTAGAACGTTCAGTTAAAGAAGGTAATAAAGAAGCTGCTGCTAATAATTTAAATATCGCTATTCAAAGAATAGATAAGGCTATGTCTAGTGGATTAGTTCATAAAAACAAGGCCGCTCGTTTAAAATCAAGATTAACAAAGATGAAAAACAGTATGGAATAATCTAAACCAATTACTTAAGTTGAACTGAACCCCAAAAGTTGGACAGTTTAATTATTTAAGGATTGCAACCTATAATTTATAGGTGACAGTCCTTTTA
>CANQCQ010000025.1 GCA_947589725.1 uncultured Bacilli bacterium
CTGGAGGCGGCGGAAGTTATGCGCTTTCTTTAGAGGGTCAAAAATTAACAGGAGGTGCAGCAGGAGGGTTAATTGGATATAATGGAACATCTGATGTTAGTTTTGGAACATATGGTACGGAAGGATATGGAGCTACTCAAACTTCTCCTGGTTATTGTCTATGTAACGATAATACATATTGCACCTCAATTTGGAAAATGACGGCTGGGCAATATGGTTTAGGTAATTTTGGAAATGGTGGTACTTCACCAAAAATAGGATCCCAAGGTGGAGGCTCAGGTTATTTTGGTGGAGGAAGTTCTATGCATGTTCAGGGTGCCGGTGGTGGATCATCATATATTTCTGGACATGCTGGTTGTGTAGCCATTTCTGGAGATTCTAGTAGTGATGCAATTAGTCAAAAAACAGTTGATGGAGTAGCTTGTACAGCAGAATCTAATAGTGTAGAATGTAGTAAACATTATTCTGGTAAATATTTTACAGATACAACTATGATAGATGGTTTAGGATATCAATGGACAACAACTAGAGGAGATCAAGTTGTTGGTATGCCAAACTATATTGGTGATGAAAAAATGAATGGTAATAAAGGAAATGGTTACGTTAGAATAACTTATTTAGGAAAATAAAAATAGGAGTTTTAGATAAATTCCTTTTTTTATTTTAAAAAATACAAGTATTTTTATTTTATGATATGTGATAGAATATAATTAAAAGGAGGAGATTTATGAAAAATAGTTTATTTTCTAAAGTATTTATGTGGTTATTTGTTGGACTATTGATTACTTTTGCAAGTGGTTTTTATACAATGACAAATGAAGCATTAATAAAAATAATTTTTGATGGGGTAGGATATTTATTAATTTTTTTAGCTCAAATAGTTTTATGTGTTATCTTATCAGCTAGAATAAATAAGATGAAATCAATAACAGCCAAGATATGTTATATAGCTTATTGTTTACTTACTGGATTGACTTTTTCATCAATATTTATGATGTTTGAGTTAAATTCAATAATGTATGTTTTCCTAATTACTGCTGTGTTATTTGCTATATTTGCTTTTATTGGAAAAGTTCTAAAAATAGATTTAACTAGAATAAGTACATTTTTATTTATTGGATTAATAGGAATAATATTATTGGAAATTCTAAATATCTTTATTCTAAGTAATTCATTAGATATAACTTTGTGCATATTCTCTATAATTATATTTTTAGGATATGTAGCATTTGATATTCAAAGAATTAAAAAAGCTGATGAAATTGGTTTAGACAATGATAATTATGCAATTATATGGGCTTTCCAATTATACTTAGATTTTATCAATATATTCCTTGATTTATTAAGACTATTTGGCAATGAAAAAGATTAGTAATTTAGAATATGTTTAAAACATATTCTTTTTTGTAGAAATAATTTTTTTGTCGTGTTAAAATATTATTAGGGTTAGGTAATACTTTTTGTGTTGAAGTAAAGAATAAAAAGGGAGATGAATATAATGGATTATATTTCTTTGACAATGAGTTCAATATGCTTTTGTTTTATTATTTTTCTTATATTTATATATTTTTCTAAAAATAAAAATAATAAAACAGAAAGTATTTTTTATAAAATAATTATTTTATTTAATTTGTTATTAACTTTAACAGAATTTATATATCCATTTTTATGTTTTTATGCTCCAGATAATTTATTATTGATTGGATTAATTAAAAAAACAACTTATTTTTGTTTAATAACATGTTTAATTTCTTTAATGGGTTATGTTGTTTATAAAACTTTTGATAAAAATAAAAATAGTTTTATTAGGAATAATATTTTAATGATTATCACCATATTAATTGTTGCTTGTGCTGCTTTTGAATTTATAATTCCTATAGGATTTGCATATAGAAGTAGTGGAATGGTCTGGTATTCTTATGGACCAGCTGTAAATAGTTTTCCTATAATATGTTTTGTTGTTTCTTTAATAGTAATGATTTCTTTCATTTTAAGTAATTGGAAAAAGCTAAATAAAGATAATATTTTTCCATATATAATAATTCTATTGATTCAAGTTATATCTTTTACTGTAAATATTTTCTATCCTTGGATTTGTTTAGTTTCATTTTCAACGACATTAATTAGTTATTTATTGTATCATACTGTAGAAAATCCTGATAAGAATAAAGTTTATGAATATGCAAAGGAAAAGAAGTTAGCACAGATTTCTAATAATGATAAAATTGATTTTTTAAATAGTATGTCTAGTGAATTAAAAATTCCTCTTAATAGTATTATTAAATCTTGTGAAAAAATAAAAAATAAGAAGCATAATGAAGATATAAAAGATGAAATTGAAATATTATTAAAGTCTTCTAAGTACTTATTAAATTTAGCTAAAAACTTTTCTTTAGAAAATCAATTAGAAGCAAATTTAATAGAATTAAATTCTGAAAATTATAAGCCAAAAGAATTATTTAATGAATTAATTAAAAGTACTCATAAATTAATTGGTGATAAGCCAATTAAGTTAAGAACATATATCTCTAAACAGTTACCTAATTTATTAGCTGGTGATAAAGAAAAACTTACTGTTATTATAAATAATTTAATTTCTAATGCTGTAAAATATACTAATAATGGATTTATAGATTTAAAGGTAGATTCAGAGTGTAAAAATGATAATTGTAATTTACAAATTACTGTTACTGATACTGGTAGAGGAATAAAGCAAGAAGATATGGATAAATTATTTACTAAATTCCATAAAATGGAAGAAGACAAAGATTCTGGAGTTCTAGGTACTGGTTTAGGTTTATCTATTACAAAGTCTTTAGTTAACTTATTTGGTGGAGGAATTGTTGCTTTTAGTACTTATGGTGTTGGTACTACTTTTATAGTAAATATTACTCAAAAAATTGGTAAAGAAATAGTTGAAGAGAAAAAAGAAGATGATGATCCTAACTTTGATTCTGAACTTCTATGAAAATCTTCTTTTTTTTTTGCCTTGTTAATTAATAATTCATTTGTTATTCTAATAATGCAACTAAAAGTGTACAAAAAACAACTAAAAATTGGTAGTATGCAACCTCTTTATTTTATAAGATTTTATACAGAAAGGAGAAAAATATATGAATTTAGCAGAAAATTTAAAAAGAATTAGGAAGGAAAATAATTTAAGTCAAGAAGAATTTGCTGAAAAACTAGGAGTATCTAGACAAAGTGTTTCTAAATGGGAAAGTAATAGTGCATATCCAGAAATGGATAAACTAATACAAATATCTAATATTTTTAATATAGGAATAGATGAATTAATAAATAAAGATATTAGAGAAGTAAGAGAAGATAAGCAATCTAAAATTAATATACAAAAGACTATTGATGATTTTTTAGAGTTTATTACTAAATCAGTTGATATGTTTATTAATATGAAATTTAGACAAAAACTTAAATTTATTTTTGAAGAAGTTGTTATTTCATTAATATTTTTAATATTATTTTTTATCATTGGAACTATATTTAGTAGGATCTTTTATAATTTATTTGGATTTATAAACTATAGTTTATATAGTGTTATCTATGATATTTTTACTGGAATCTACATTATATTGTTTATATTATTTAGTTTTACAATTATATTACATATTTATAAGACTAGATATTTAGATTATTACATTATAGTTGATAAAGAAAATATGGAAAGTTATAAAGAAATAAATACAACAATAAAACAACAACTAGTAGAACATAAACATGAAAAAATAATAATTAGAGATTCAAATCATTCTATTTCTAGATTTATTTCAAAATTATGTAAAATATTTCTTATATTAATTAAGATAAATGTAGGTTTGTTTCTTTTGGCAATTTCTTTTATACTAGTTGGCTTTTCAGTAGCACTTATCTTATCTTTTTCAATTATTAAGACTGGGATGTTCTTTATTGGATTATTTATATGTATTTTATCTATAATTACTATATTAATATCAGTTATGAATGTTTTATTTAATTTTATAGTTAATAGAAAAACTAAGTCTAGATTAATATTTATAACTTTTCTAGTTTGTTTAATTACATTAGGTAGTGGAGTTGGAATTTCTTTATTAGGTTTTAGTAAATTTAATATAACTTATGATTCAAGTCAAAAAGATGAGAAAGTAATTCCTATGAAAGATAATTTAATAATACATGAGCTTTATGATGATAATGTTAAATTTGTTGAAAGTAATGATAAGAATTTAAGAATAGTAGTTAATTATTCTAAGGATTGTAAAATTAATTATTACACTGTTGAAGATAACAATAATGATTTTTTATATATATTTTTACATCAAAATTATAAGAACTCTTTTGATTTACTTAGAAAAAAATTAGATGAGTTTAATCAGAAAAAGATTGTTGATTCTCATTATTACTATATAACTATTTATACAACAGCAGAAAATATTAATAAGTTAAGAACAAATTATGATAATTGGAGAAATATTTAATTAATTGCATTTTACACATTTAAAATAATTTAGATTGCTATTTGTATTTATTTTAGATACAATTAAGATAGAAAGAGGTGTGTAAGTGAAAAAGATATTTACAATTTTGACAATTTTTATTTTTACAATTGCAATTTATTATCCAAGTATAGTTCTTGCTTATATTGTTCCAGAGCAAGAATTAATAGTTATCACTCATAATGGTGAAGAAAAAACATATGAGGATATATATGAAGCAATGGATGCTTTACAAGATGGCGATACAATTAAATTTTTAGTTGGATTGACTAACAGCTATTTTAAATTAAAAATAGGTGATTCATTAAAATTTGATGATGATGTAACTGTTGATTTTAATAAACAAAATTTAGATTATCCTATTGTAGTTGAAGATGGTGCAACAGTTAAATTTATTAATGGAGTAAATCAATGTAAACCTAAACCAACTTTTACTTTTAAAGATAACACTGATATTACAATAGATGGAGGAAGTTATATCCTTGATTCTGGAACAGTTATGAATATTGGTTCTAATGTAAATCTTAAAGTAAATGATGCAACAATTTGGGGAAGTTATATATTTAATTTACAAGGTAGTGGAGCAACAGTTGATTTTGATAATGTTGATGTTCAAGCAAATCCAAGGCAAGCATTTGTTGTCGGGGAGAATGCAGAAAATAATACTGTAAACATTAATGGTGGAAAAGTTAGTTCAATGTATGGAATTCTAAGTTTTGAAAATACTTCAAAAAATAATAAATTTTATTTTAATGATGTTGAAGAACTTGGTTGTGATATGACACTTAAAGGTGAAAATAATTCTGTAGTTTTAAATAATGTAAACCATCATGCTGCTCAATCAGATTTTGCAGTTGAAATAAAAGGTATAAATAACTCTTATACTGTAAATGGAAATAGTTCTGTTGAAGCAGGAATGGGTGCAATTTATACAGATAGTGATACAGCAAAAGTAGTTATTAATGGTGGTACTATTCGAACTCATGATGAATATACTGAGTATAATAGATTAACTCCTGTAATAATTTCAAAACAATCTAAAGAGATAGTAATAAATGGAGGAACTATTATTGGTCAAGTTGGAATTTTAGCATTAGGTGGTAATGTTAAAATAAATGGTGGTAGTATCATTGCTAATAATGAAGATCCAGATAAATATATAGTATATTCTGATTATAGAGCTTTTAATCCATTATTATATAATAGTGGTCCAGTTGATTATTATGGAGCAAGTGTAATTGTTGATAGTGATGATGCTAAAGTAACAGTTACTGGTGGAAATTTTAGTGCAACAACTTCTGAGACATTAGTTTCAGTAAGAGATAAAGTAGAAAATTATTCTGTTAGTGGTGGTATTTATAATAAACCATTTAATGAAGAATTTGTTGTTGAAGATAAAGTTGAGTTAACTATAACAAATAATGATAGTAAGCTTTGGTATGTTGGAACAGATGCTTTAAATGCTGTAGAAAAATCGAAGACTGATGCTACTACCATAATAGATGTACTTCAAGGAGATTTAGAAATAAATAATGCTAAAGCCGGAGTACAAGTTACTAATTCTTCAGATGGTAAAGTTAGTGTTAATGGAACTAGCGTAGAAAAGGGTCAAACTGTTGTTGCTGATCCTATGCCAGAACAGACAAATGATGATATTGCAAATGCAGATACATCAGATAATATATTACTTTATATATTAGCCGCAATTGTTAGTATATTTGGATTGATATTCTGTATAAAATCTGCAAAATCAAATTAAATAGAAAATAAGACTTGATATTTAAGTCAAGTCTTTTTGTTTATGTAAAATTTTGTTATATTAACTAAGAGAGGTGAATCTTATGAAAATAAAAATAAATGGTATTTTTGGAAAATATAGTCATGAAGTAGATTTATCTTTAAAATGTGTTATTTTAATAGGAGAAAATGGTATTGGTAAAAGTACAACTATGAATATAATTCATAATATTTTAAATGGTAAATTTGAAGAACTTCCTAAATATTCTTTTTCTTCAATTGATATAATTAGTGATAATAATACTATTCATTTAGATTATGCAGACCTATTTCCAACTATTGATAAATTAATAGAATTAAATAAAGAAGATATTAATAATAGTCTAAGTGATTTATCTGATGCAATGTCTATAATACAAAGTAATAAACAAATACACAATGAATTAATAAGATCATATATATTAAATCAAGTAGATGCTGATAACTGGCCTAGTAAAATTAAAAAAGTTTTATTAAGTAATAATTCGAATTATGCAAATAATTTAAAAAGTTTTACTATACTATTTAATTATTTATTTAGGAAAGATTGCACTATAGGTGAATATAACGGTATTACTTATTATAATAATAGTACTTTCTCTAATAATTCAATGTATAAAGATATTTATCTAATGTTAAAAGATAGATTAAAAAGAGCTCTTAAAATATCAATGTTTAATAAAGTTAGTATTGATAATAGAATATATAATGTTAGTCCTACGGAGTTTATTACTATTAATAAAGAATGTAGTGCCTTAGGAGATGAATATAATAAGTTCTTAGAAAATAATGAAATTTATCAAAAAAGAATAAAAACAGCTCAAACTTTAGGAATAGATGTTAAAGAAACTGATAAATGGTTTAATAATGATAATCTAGAGTATGAAATGTTACCTTTATTTAAGAAACTATTTTCTAAATTTAGTGTTGATGAAGTTAATTCTTGGACTAATATCATTAAATG
The DNA here is from genome assembly GCA_947589725.1 of uncultured Bacilli bacterium. The sequence goes on from CANQCQ010000025.1 coordinate 7,231, forward strand.
GAAATATGATGTTTATAAAGATATTTTGGATAATGGAGTTCTAAATGTTTCTAAACTTCTTCTTAGTAATTTTTATTCTCAAGATATGATATTAGAATTTACTCATGATTATTATGAAATGATTAAAAAAGCAGTAAATCATGAATATAGTGATGAAGAACTTGAATTAAAAAAATATTATGATGATTATGAGACTTTAACAAAAGTAAAATTATTTTTAATGCCATTAATTCCAATAAATTCTCCTTTTTCTAATTTTGCTTTTAAAACGGAAATTGATAAATATGAAGATAAGGCTTTTAATAAGTTTTTGCTTGATCATTTAGATAAATATGTAAATTATGAATGTCCTAAAATAAAGAAACTTAATGATTTATTTTCTAAATATTTTAAAAATAAAAAGATATATTGTTCTCCTTCTAAAATAATTATTTCTATGTCTTCTGAAAAGGATTATTTAGAAGATATAGATATTAGATTTTTATCTGAAGGTGAAAAAAGAATAATTATTCTTTTCTTAGTAAGTGTTTTAAATGAAAATAATACCTTATTAATAGATGAACCTGAGACATCTCTTTCAATTACATGGCAAGAAAGTTTAATAAATGATTTATTAAATAGTAGTACTTTTAATAATTTAATCGTTGCTACTCAATCTCCTTATATAGTTCAGGATAATAATTTATTAGATTATCTTGAATGTTTGTTAGGAGATGATGAATAATGGGATTTGAACAAACTTTTAGAAATGGAATACAAAATCAACCACAGTCTTCATTAATTTATAAGTTTAGTCAAACTATTAATTATATTGAAGATGGAAAATATTGTTGTTTTGTTGAAGGAAAAACTGATCCTAAATTTTATTCTAATTTAAAGAACAAAGTATTTTCAAATATAAGTAATTACTTATTTGCTAAATACTTAGAAAATAGTGAAGAGCTTCTAGGTAAATCTGCTGTTATTCAGTCTTATAATTATATTGCTACTAAAGTATCAAATAAGTTAGATAAATGTATTTTTATAGTTGATCATGATTATTCTGGATTAGATAATTATAAAGTTGTCAACAAAAATGCCATTTCCATAACAAAGCCTTATGCTTTTGAAAATTATTTTTTAGAAGATAGGAATGTTAAATTAATATTTGATTATTATAATATTAGTTATGATTATGATAACTTTTCTAATTTAGTTGATAAGTTTGTTGCTGATATAGATGATTATAATAGATTAAAAAGTGCAACGACGGCTTATACTAATACAAATATTAATAATTCTTTAGTTGTAATTCCAAATATTTATAAAGATCAATTAAGAGATATTTTCTATTTTGATTTTAAAAAAGATCCATATTTCTACATAGATAGAATGAATCGTGAAGTAGAGAATATGAAAAAATATGTTAAAAATTCTGTTGGTGCTAATAACTATTATAAATATACTTCTATTAATTTTTCTAATAAAAGAGAATGGATTAAGGGACATATAATATTTGATTTTTTAAGAGTTTATTTAAAACAAATTCATAATATAAATATTTTTAAAAATTATAATGAAATTGTTAATAATATGGATGTTGATATTATCATAAAAGATGGTAATGGTAAGAAAATAAGTTAAAAAAAATAGCGATTGATTCGCTATTTTATTTTTATATGGGGCGTCATAAGAGGATCGAACTCTTGCATACTAGTGCCACAAACTAGCGTGTTAACCACTTCACCAATGGCGCCATTTCGTTTGACTTTTTTATTTTATTATAAAATATTATAAAAATCAAGGCTTTTTTAGAAATTGGGCTAATGTCTATACGTTAAATATTTAAAGACATAAATTAAAAAGAAGGGAGATTATTATGAATTATAATTATTATATGAACAATGATGATTTTAAATTATTTAGTCCTGAACAAGGATATAATTTAGGAAATATGTTTCAAAACTTATATGATCAATATAAAAACTATAGACCAGAACCTTTAAAGGCTAGTAATAATAAAGAAAAAAGTTATTTAGAATTATCACGTATATCATTTGCTATGCATGAGATGAATTTATATTTAGATATTCATCCAGAAGATAAAAAAGTTTTAAAACTATTTAATGATTATAGAAAAATGTTTGTAGAATTACAAAAAGATTATGAAGAAAAATATGGTCCTTTAACTGTATGTAGTGAATCTTTGGAAAAAAGTCCATTTATGTGGGAAAAAGATGCATGGCCATGGGAGGAGGATATTAATGTTTAGTTATCAAAAGAGATTGCAATTTCCAGTTAATATTAAAAGAAAAGATGTTAAAATGGCTAAACTTTTAGTTACTCAATATGGTGGTGCTAATGGGGAACTTGCAGCTGCTTTAAGATATTTAAATCAAAGAACAAGTATGCCTGATAATAGAGGAAGAGCTTTGCTTACTGATATAGGTACTGAAGAATTAGGACATGTAGAAATGTTACAAACTATGATTCATCAATTAATAAAAGGGGCAAGTATTGAAGAATTAAAAGCAGCAGGTTTAGATCCTCATTATGCAGAACATGGTAAAGGTTTATATCCAACTGATGCTAATGGAGTACCATTTACTATTACTTATGTTTCTGCAACAGGAGATCCACTAGCTGATTTATATGAAGATATGGCTGCTGAACAAAAAGCAAGAGCAGTTTATGAAAATTTAATAGATCTTACTACAGATCCTGATGTACTACAACCTCTATTATGGTTAAGACAAAGAGAAATAGTCCATTTCAATAGATTTAAAGAATTATTTGAAATTTATAATAGAGAATTAAAAGAAAAAAATAATAATTTTAATACTAAGGACATAAAAGTTAATAATGATTTTAATAACTTAAGTAATATGAATAATTCAATTAATACACCAAGTAGTTTAGATATTACTAATGGATTACTTGATAATATGAATTTAGATTTTAATAATATTTTAATGAGAAGAATGGCTTAATTGAAAAGTGAATGTCCACTTTGCTTAAGTTACGTCCACTTTTAAGATAAAAATCTACAATTGTGAT
>CANQCQ010000026.1 GCA_947589725.1 uncultured Bacilli bacterium
ACATCAAATACTGTGGCATTAGTTGCTGCATAATCAAACACCCCTTGCATATCTGTTACATTTTCAGTATTCCATCCACTTATATCACCAATACTCCATGTCGTTGCTTTAGTACCACAGCGAACAAACATATATTTTATAGTTGTTACTTTACTAGTATCCCAATTTTCAAGTCCTTTTATTTCAAAAGAGCTAGCACTTTTGCCTTCAAAACCAAACATAAATTTCATGTTTTCAACCAAAGAAACATCTAACTTTGATACATCAATTGACTCAACACTTTCAAATTCTGTTGTTCCTGAATTATATTGATGTCCAAATAATTGTTCACTATCAACTGGAGCTTTAACATAAAAGTTTGCTTCTTTTGCCGAAATATACATTGTTTGATTATCCATCCAAGCAAGAATTGATCCTCTTCCTTGCTCTGAAACATCAGTATATTTGGGATCATTTAGATCACTAACTCCGGTATCTAAAAAAACAATCTTAGTTGGATTCTTATCATTTGCATAAGTCCTTAACTTTTCCTTACTTAAAATTAACTTATCTACATATTTTTTTACCGAAACATTACTACTTGCACTAACATAAGAATTTACATAACTATAACCTAAACCTAGTAGTAGAAAAATAACAATAATTGAGAAAATAAAAATAGATGATTTTTTTATATACTTATTTCCTAGTTTCATGTAAATCACCTTCCACAATGACTAATTACTTTTTTCTTTTTCTTATACAAAACCCTTACTTTTCCTTAATATATAAAAAAAACGCAATATTTTACTGCGTAATTTTGCACAAACTACTTAACATAGTTAATATATTGATTTAGAGTCATATTATTTTTAATAATAATTCTTGGAATTTTATAAAGATTTATTCCTCTAGTGACCCTTTGCATTCCACCAGCAAAAGCCATTCTAAATCCTGCTTCTTGAACTGCTTCTATAGAATAATCATTATATTCCTCAAAAGGATAACTAAAAGCTTCTGTTAAATTTAAATTTTCTCTACTAGTTTTTAAATCATTAACCAAAGTAGTCTTATCTAAACATTTTAATGGACTGCCTTCACCACCATTACATACCCCTTTATTATGTAAATCATGAGTATGTGAAGCAATCTCCAAATAAGGAGATACAAATTTATCTTTTAAATATCTAGAACTTATTAAGAATAAAGTTGCATTTATCTTATACTGTTCCAACAATGGAATAAAATCTTCTGCACCTAATCCATCATCAATAGTTACTAAAATACTATTTTTCGGTAATCTTAATTTACCCTCTATAAAGAGTCTCAATTCAGTCGTATTCAAAGTAAAATAATTATTACTACTTAGATAATTAAATTGACTTTCTACTACCTCTTTTGAAAGACAACTAGCGTCATTACATGTATTATCATCTGAATTATAAATATAATGATAACAAGTAACAGGAATCCTAGTAGTTTCTTCATATTTATTATTTTTTATTACATAAGTACTTACTATATCCTCATTTTTAATAAATAATAACTTATTAAAGTATTCTACAAATACACCTAAATCATCCTTAATAATTATAGGTACATCGATAGGATTATCTAAACTTAAAACCATAGTTTGTTTATCACTATCATATAATTTAACATTATTCTTAGAAACAATATTTTCATCAAATAATAAATAGTTTTTATATCTATTATCTTCTCTAAGTTCTACTTCATTTGGTTTTACATCTTTATAACTAATATATAAATCCAGTGATTCAATATAAAAGTATCTTGTTTTTTTAGTAATATTGTTATTTTTATCTGTAAGTCTTAATAATTGATTTTTTCCTATTGTTCCTATTTGTTTATATTTTTTATCATCTAACTTATATAATTTTGTTTCATTTGTAGTAATTACAGTATTAGCAAAATGATTTTCTATATCTATTAAAGTACTTTCAGCTTTAGCTTTTTTCAATTGTTCTTCAATAGTCTTTTGCTTTTCATGATAAATGAAAAAAGAAAAAGATCCTCCTATAATAGCAATTATAAATAAAACTATTAATAAAATTATCTTTTTCTTCATAAAACTACTACCCACTATGCTCCATAAGAGCATCCTTCACAAGATTTTTTTGATTTATTTGTAACTATCCATGCATTTGATACAGTTCTTCCACCATATTCTCCACCAGCACTAGGTCTGTTAAATAATTTACCACCAACAGCCATAGTTGAAGAAGCTCCTCCATCTAAGTTAGCGGCATTATAAGCACCATATCTTAATAATATATCAATTACATCATTCATTGTTGCTCCAATACTATAGCCTGGAAGTCTTCCTTCTATTATTAAAAATAATACTATACCATCTCTTCTTTGTGCAATGACACTTCTTGGTGCAGTACCCCATCCACCATCACCATGAATTTTAGATACTTTTCCATTGACAATTAAGTTAGGTCCAAATTCAACTGCATTAACTAAACCTTTACTAATAGCTGTTTGTGGATCATCATTTGTAAGTAAAAGCTTATGTTCATTTGTAAATCCAATTAATTGTCCTGAACCACCAGAATGTGTCCAAATAAGTTTTCCTTCTTTTATAATTGAACCATATGGTATAGATCCATTTCCCCAACCATCAAGGTCTTCAAATCCACCACCATTAATTCCAACTAATCCACCATTTTTCTTACATAATGTCGCAACCGACTCACCCATTTTACCAAGTCTTTCTGGAACAGCTAAATCAACATCACTAGGATCATATATAACAGTCAAATATCCTTTATATTTTTTCTCTTCTAATTTTATTATCTTATATACATCATTTCCTGGAAGTTTAGTATATAAATCTTTTTCATATTTACTAGCAAAATGAGTTTTATTAGATAAATCTCCAATAACTACATCATCTAAGTTTACTTCATCAGTATTCTGTTCGATATAATTCTCACTCATTATCTTATTAATAATACTTTCATCATATAATGTATATGCTAAATATTTATGATTCATTGTAGTCATAGCAGTAGTTATCCAAAAAGTCCTAAACTCTGCATTACTTATAATTAAGAAAAAAGCTATTACTCCTATATCAATTAAAAAAGAAAATATACTTATCTTATGAATATAAAATTTTTTCTTTATTTTGTTTTTCTTCATGTTTACCTCACTACATATGGATTTTTACTAGTATCAATATCATTCTTTGACAAAGTAATTACAGGTATAGTTCTTTTCTTTTCACTAACTTCAACTTCTTCTAATAAACCATAATTATGATATACATAGACCATACTTCCAACTGTTGAAGTAGTATTTGATAAGAAATAATCATCTCCACCTAATATATGATAATCAAATAAATTTAACATTCCAATTTTACTTGTTACATAACTATTATAAATATTTGTAAAATCAAGTGAGGTATCACTACTGACTTCTCCAGTATATACAATAGTATCAAGTAATTTCTCTTTATTTGGAAGAATATTATAAAACTCAGTATTTAAGAAATTAGGAACACTTCCAACTTCTAAAGGATTAAAAGTACTACCAATACGACTATATGACATTCCATCTGCAGAATAGTTATTATGAACAAGTTTTACAATATCATCTTTATCATAAAATACCACAAATGAATAATTTCCTAAATTAACTGTAGTATTAATTAAATTAGTTTTTTCTCCTTGATTAATAATATAAGGATCATTACTAGTTCCAGAACCACTAGATATTGGAGTATCACTTTTTAATGTAATAACAGGTCTTATACCATAAGATTCATATAAATTACCTTCTAATAAAGTACCATCTTCTGATACATATAAATTATTATTATTTTCATCATTTCCTATAAGCCAAAAATATTTATTTATATTTAAATAACTATTTTTACCATTAGCACTATTATAATCTTTTATAGTCAATGTAGTGACATAACTTTCTAATGAATCTTTACTATCTACAACATTTTTACCATTTAACTTAGATATACTATAATTAGTTTTAACTAAAAAATCTTTAGGATATGGTATCGTATCATAATACACACCACTACCATTTACATTATCTTTTTTATCTAACCAATTATCTAAATTAGAATTAATATAATCACTATTTTCTCCCCACATAAATTCACTTACTATGTCTTGTGTTACTAATTTAACACTTCCATCATTATTAACTCTAATTACTCTAAATAATCTATTTCCAAATTTTACATAATTATTAAAAACATTACCTTTAAAATAATAACCTAAAGTATCCTGATGTAATCCATCCCCATCCATTACTACCTGATTATTTTTTTTAATACTACCATTTAAAGTATAATTATCAGCTTCTCCCATTTTTGCCAATTTACCATAATAATAGAAACTTCTTCCTCCAAAGTAAATTCCAACACCTATAGCAATTACTAAACTAATAATATTAAAAGCTAACTCTATATTAGAATAAGGAATTAATTTATCCTTATGTTTTAATTTATTTTTAATATCCACTTTATTATTCTTTTTTACATTCTTCATAGCAAGTACTCCATCCTACCTTTTCATTATAACAAGTAAATACATCTCTTTCAAGAAAAGATACGACATTTATCCATAATATTTTTGTAGGTAGAATACTTCATCATCTTTTTGAATTATAATTAAATCTTGTATTGTTTTTTCACTTAATTTTCTCGCATACTTACTATTTACTTTACCAAAACTATAAGTCTTATTATATTCTTTATAATTTTCATCTAATAATTCTTGAGACATATAAATATAATCAAAATTACATTCTTCTATATCATCAAAATTTAAAACAAAGTTATATTCTTTTTCTTTATTATCCTTAAGCAAATAGTTATTATAATCTTTTTGCACTACTTTCAATTTGCTCATTTTGGGTATTTGTTTCTTGATTAAATCTTCTATCATTTTTCTTGATTACCTCCAATAAATTATCTTGTATATTAGTATTAAGTCCAAAAGAATTAACTCCTACTTCTTTTAATTTAGGTAAATAGACTTGATCTATAGTATCATTTGAGAAAAAAAAGTCAGTACCTATTTGTTCAACATTAGGTAAAGATAACTTTTTATTTTTTTCATTATAATAAAAACATGAATTACCAATAGTTTGTATATTTGGCATAAATATTTCTTCTATTAAATCATTATAACAAAAACAATAGTTACCCATTCTACGAATATTAGGTAAATTTACCTTATTTATAGAATTATTAAATTCTAAAAAATTATCTCCAATATTTTCAGTATTATTCAATTCCAGATTACTAATTTTTTCATTTTTCTTTAAAAAATTGTTTCCAATAACTTTTGTATTATTAATACTAATTTTATTTAAAAATAAATTATTACTTAAATAATTATTAGGTATCTGTTTTTTTGATTCAACTTTTAAAGTGTTTATTCTACTTAATTCATCTACTTCTATATTAATCTTATCATCTTCATTTTCACAAATTTCAAATTTTAATCCTTTTTTATCAGTTAATTTAGATACATCAATTCTTTTTAATTTATTATAAACAAATGATTCTTCTAAACTCTTATCATATGGCTCTATAGATTTTTCTTTATAATCTAGTACAAAATAATCAATTATTTTATATCTACTAGAATCTGCTTTTATTACTTGACCATTATTAATTATTATATTATTAGGACAATAACAAATATCATTTATTTTATAATTATATTTATAAAGTCTATTATCATTTGCTAATTCATAATCAACTAAATCTAATTTAGAATTCATAATTTTACCTAAATTCAAGTTATAATCTACTTCAAATGCATGAGTAAGTCCAGGAATAATATTTTCTAAATTATTAGAAAATGTTGCATCGGGATTATTTACGGTATGATTATATCTATTTTTAATAGATAAGATATTATTAAATCCTTTAGAAAATTGAATACTAATAACAGATGTTCCATATTCATCTTCCCTTAAAGGATTAGTAAAATTTTCTCTTTTTATTTCATCAACATTTTTCTTTACGGCAAAAAAGACATAATTATCATTTAATCTTTGACCATTAAATGTACACAATTCTTCAGATTGAGCATAATATTTTTTAAAAGATTGTATTTGTTCTTCACTTTTACATTCATATAAGTAATAACCTGCATCACTTAATAATTCTATTGCAGTTTTTCCTGTTTCTACTGCTTTATTTTCAATATTAAATAGACTATAAATATAATTTTTAAAAGATGAACTTTTTCCTAAAACTAAGTCTTCATAAATAGTAGGATTTGGATAAATTTTAGAAAGAAGCATGTTAGATAATACTCCATTTTGTTCTAAAATAGTAGGAAACATTGTTCTACAAGCTTTAGCCATTCTTTCACCATATTTATCTTTAATTATTTCATAATCTGTCTTCATAACTTCCACCCTAAATTAATTATAGCACGTCTAATACTTATTAGTAATTTTATTCATAAAAAAATAGAAGATTAACTTCTATTAAAATAATGGTTTTCGGCTGTTATTGTAATCATCAGTGCCTTCTTTTCCAGTAGTTAAATCAGTTGAACTATCTTTGGCTGCATTCCAACATTCAACTATATTGAAATCATATCCTGCATAGTGTAATAATCCCATAGTAGTATTAATAATTACTGGTAAAAAGAAAAATACAAGTAATGCAATTAGCCAATTTTTTAAAGCATTTTTTAATTTCTTATTATCTGGATTAACAGTTAGTTGCGTAAAAATTTTTATTAGTGCCACTAGTGCAATAATTGGAACTATTATTTGTAAAAGATTCATTGCTCTTTGCACTATCAAAAGTATATTTGCTAGCGCATAATCACTACAGGTCTCAACTAATGCTATATACATACATAACACCTCTCATACTTCATATAATAACACAAACTATAATTTTATTCTATAATTATTTAACAATCCAAAAAGTAGGCATATCTCTAAGACCATTAGTACCTCCAGCAACTGGAGTATTAACAATAGAGTTATTAATAACTAACTCAGATGAACTTCCACCATCTAAATTAGCCGCATTATAGGCTCCATAGTTTTCCAAAACATCACATAAATCAACCATGTCTGCTCCAATACTACTTGGAATTCTACCATTTATTACTAAGAATAAAACTATTCCATCTTGTCTTTGTCCTATAGCACTTCGAGGAGCAATTCCCCATCCACCATTTCCTTGAACAAAACTTCTTTTACCATTGACTATTAAAAATGGTCCAAATTCAATGGCATCTCTAATACCAGAATTAATAGCTTCTTGAGCAGTCATTCTACCAAGAATAAGCTTATTTTCTTGATTGAAGCCAATAAATCCTCCACCCACACGAGCATCTTCATAATCACTAACTAACTTACCATTGCTAATTACTGTACCATGAGGTAAAGCTCCATTACTATTCCAATCAGGATCATAAAATCCTGAAGCATTCATAGCAATAATTGCATTATTTCTTTTAGCAACTGTTAAAATATCTTCCCCTCTACTACCTAAATAAGCTGTTGTTGCAATACTAATTCTTGAGGGATCATAAATAGCAACTAAATAACCCTTATATCCATTACCACTTACTTCAATTACTTTATATAAATCATTACCGGGAGACTTTGTAAGTATTTCTTTATCATATTTATTTTTATAAATACTAGTTGTATACTTTTTAAATACAATAGCACTAGTATCAGTTTCTTCTAAAACTTCAACTACTGAGTTTTTAGCCAAAACCTTTGCTATAAAATCATCACTATAAAACCATTTAGCTAAATATTGATGATTCATAGTAGTCATTGCACTAGTTATCCAAAAATTTTTAAAACTATAAATTGGACCATAAAAAAGAAATACAAAACAAAGTACACATAAAACAAAGAAACAACATACATATTTTAAAATTCTATGTTTTAGTGATAACTTTTTTTCTTCATTACTTCTGTGAAACAACTTCATAATAATTAATCCTCTTTGCCATCAAATTTTCCATCATTATTATAGTCTATATATTTTTTATCTGTTTTATACTTAGATAATATACTAGTACTATTCAATAACTTAATATAATCATTATAATTATCTATATTCTTATTATAATAATTTATATCTGTTACAAAATAATTAATTACTTGTTCATAAATACTTTTATAGTTACTACACATATTATTTACTTTAGAATCAGGATAATATACTTCTTCACATAATTTATCCAATTCATCTTTCTTTTTTTCTATTTCATTAACAATAGATTCATAATTTGATAATTTATTTTTTACTACACTATCTTCATTATACATAGTATCGTAATATAAATTACTCAACACCTGTGTATATAATAAATCTCTTTGTTGTTCATAAACACTTACATTAGTACTATATTCTTCAAATATATTTGAAACATCATTCATACGAGCCAATACTTTAGCTTGATCTTCTCTTAAATTAATTATAAAAGATGAAACACATCCTGAAAATATCATAAGTAATCCTAATCCAATCATATATATAGGAAAATTTCTTCTTTTCATAAATCATCACATCCTAATATAAATTATAACAAGAAAAAAAGATTTTTGTATATAATTTATTCCTCTTTTTCATTTTCTGTAACTATATACATAGGTCTTTTTTTAATTTCTAAATAAATTTTTGATAAGTATAGACCAAATATTCCTAAGAAAAATAAAAGTAATCCACCTACAAAAATTACGATACAAGCCATACTTGGCCATCCACTAACAGGATCTCCAAAAATTAATGTTTTACATATTATAAAAATTATTGCTACAAATGCTATAAGACAGAAAAGTAATCCCACAAAAGCACTTATAACTAAAGGCGTAGTACTAAATGCTACTATAGCCTCTAAAGCATATTTAAACAATTTTATGATAGAAAATTTACTAACACCTTGATTCCTTTTAGGTATATCATACTTCATCCAATATACCTTAAAACCTACATAACTAAATATACCTTTAGTATAACGATTAGTCTCTTCTAATTTCAATATAGCATCGACCATTTTTCTATTCATAAGTCTACAATCTCGTTCTCCCGGAGTGTAGTTACTAGAAGTAATAAATCCATATAATTTATACCAACAATTAGTAAAAAATCTACGAATAAAAGAATAATCTTTATGATTATTAGAGTATAATGCACAACAATCATAATCAGAATTTTCAAGTGATATAAACATATCTTTTAATAGTTCTGGAGGATCTTGTAAATCACAGTCCATTATTGTTACATAATCACCAGTAGAATATTTTATTCCAGCATACATTGCTGCCTCTTTTCCAAAATTTCTAGAAAAAGACAAATATCTTACCCTTTTATCCTTTTTTGAAAGATTTCTAATTAAATTTAAAGACTGATCATAACTACCATCATCTATAAATATAATCTCTAAATCTGCATCCATTTCTTTACTAACTTTATTTAATTCATAATATACAGTATTTATATTTTTTTCTTCATTATAGCAAGGTATAACTACACTAATCTTCTTCATCTTTTATAAAGAAATTCGCACATCTTTCTAACAAATCTCCATATATTATAAATTTATAAAATAATAAAGTCATGATAAAGAAAATAATATAATAAGAACTATCTGCATAACACTCTAAATAACAATAACAAGAAATTATTAAATAAAGAGGAAAACATATAATATCATGTATCAACCTACATTTATATTTAAATACATATTTTTTATTAATAAAATAACTAATAATAAAGAATACAATAAAATGCCATCTAAGTACATTCATTACTCTATATAAAGTATCACTATCTAAAGTATGGATAAGTATATTTTTAGTTAACAATACCAATAAACTATAAATAATAATCAAAAGTAAATATCTAAATATAAAACCACTTTTATTTAGCCATGAGGTATGATTATCTGTTTGTATATAATTATCCAATTTATTAACAAAAGAAGATGTATTACTAGTAAATTTTTTAGGTTTAAATGTTTTACTTTTTTTAATCATTTGACCTAATTTACTAAAATCTTTTAATTCCAATATATATCCTTGATCAGCAAATTCTTTTATTATTTGTTTTTGATGATCATTATGATGTTCATGGTATTTAGCAAGTCTACTAGCAGCTATTACTTTTTTACCTTTTTTTATTGCATTTAATATTGAGCC
>CANQCQ010000027.1 GCA_947589725.1 uncultured Bacilli bacterium
TTTCCATTATTATTACGATAATCCCTATTATTAATTTTATATTAAATAATAAATTTATTCAATAATTATAAAAAAATTGTCTACTTATTTACAATAATAATTATTCGTCTTTAGAACTAGCTATAACAGATAAATTATAGGGAACTACTTTAGTACCACTATCATTACCTTCTAAATAAGTAGCAACTACTTTTAAAGTAGTTTTTTCTCCCGGAGATAGAACTTTATCAGATAAATCTGTCTTAGTAATTTTAACAGAATTAATAAAGCTTTGAGATGTTGTATCATTTAGATAAGATTTTACATCTATTATTTTAGCTTCAATCGTTCCTCTATTTTCAATAGTAATATTATAAGCTAATTCATCTTGAGGATTATTTAAAGTAAAGTCCATTGATAAGGTATGTTGTTGATCTTTAAGATGATGTTTACAAGTTGGAGTACTACTACCTCCTTTAACTGAGGTATATTCTTCTACATTAGTAAATACAACATTAAAAGATTCTTTTTTATTTTTTAATCTTGTAATTCTTAAAGATAATACTGAATATCCGATAGCCATAAATATAATGGTTATACATAATAAAACAATAATTAAATTTCTAATACTAATTTTCTTCATACATTCTCCTTATTCAGTAAATTTTGGATTCAAGGTCAAGGTTATTTCTTGGCCTTGTGTTATAGGAACTCCCGGAGCAATTGATTGACTTGTAACATAACCAATTCCATCTAAATTAACTTTTAACCCTAATTCTTCTAAAATAGATTTAGAAACTTTGGAAGATAAGCCATAGACATCAGGTATCAATAGAGTTTGATCATTTGTAATTAAATACATTGTGTCTTTATTTGTAAGGAGAGTATTAGCAGATGGTGTTTGTTTAATAACTTTATTTCCATTTCCTATTACAACATAATTAATACCTTGAGAGTCTAAATTTGTTTTAGCTATTTCTGTTGATTTATTTATGAAGCTTTCTGCTTGATAATCTTTTACTTCTATTGTTGATGGTTTAGTATCATCATTTCCATAATATTTTGATATGTTATGAACAACTTCTTTTACAACATTTGATATTGATTTTTGAGCACCAGCTGTAGGTTTTTTTACAGCAGCATATATTATTATTTGAGGATTGCTTTTTGGATATATTCCTGAAAAAGATGAAATAACATTTTCTTCTCCACTTAAATATCCTCCTGATTTTTCATCGGCAATTTGGCTGGTTCCTGTTTTTCCAATTAATTCACCACCATCTATTCGATATCCACTTCCTGTATTTCCTATTCCATTAACACAATCATCCATTAAAGTAAGTATTTTATTTACTGTATTTGAAGAGGCAACTCTTTCTATTTCATCTTTTTTATTTTCTAGTATTACTTCTCCAGTTTCTGGATTAACTATTTTACTTACTATATAAGGTCTTATTAACATGCCATCATTTGTTAGAGATGTCATTGCTTGAATCATTTGAATTGGAGTTATTGTAATTCCTTGTCCAAATCCAGCATTATAGATTTCTGTTTCATATTTAAATTCTAGATCACCTTTAGCCTCATTAGGTAAACTAACTCTTGTCTTTTTCCCAAAACCTAATAATTTTAAATATTGTCTTAGCATTAAACTATTCATATGACGATTTATTATATTAATTACTCCAACGTTACTACTTAGAGCATAACCTTTATCAAAAGTAATTGTTCCCCAACCACTTCTTTGCCAGTCACCTATTACGGTTCCATCTGTTGTTGTAAATGTTCCAGATTCATAAGTTTCATTTCCATCATAAACTCCATTTTCCATAGCAGCCATGTATGTAAATGTTTTCATAGTACTACCCGGTTCATAAGGAGCAGCTACCAAAAGATCTAAGTAATTTTCTATATTTCTTATATTCGGATCAAAAGAAGGACTATTAGCAGTTCCTAAAATAGCTCCCGTTTTAGCATCCGCAACAGTAATGTGAAACCAATCCCAATTATAAGCTTGATGTGAATTTTTTATAGCTTGTTCAATATAGAATTGAATATTACTATCTATAGTAAGATAGATATCACTTCCTTGAATAGCCTCTTTTCTAATAACTGGTGTATTAGCTATCTTATAACCTTTTAAATCTTTTTGATATTTTTCAAAACCATCTTCACCAGATAATAAATCATTATAATATTTTTCTATTCCCATTTCTCCATTGATATTGCCATCATCATCAGTTTTAGCATAACCAATAGTATAAGATGCAAAATCCCCCTTAGGATAATATCTCTTAAAACTTTCTGTAAAACCAATTCCCGGAAGATTTAAATCATCTATTTTTTGCTTTGTAATTTCACTTAATCCTTTTCCAGCTTTACCAAATTCAGTTTGTTTTAGACCATCTTTATCCTTATTTAGTCTATATAAAATATCTTCATAAGACATATCTATTACTGTTGCCAACATTTTAGCTGTATATTCTTTATCAACTACATGTTGAGGATTACTTTCTTTGATAGTTCTTGATGGATCAAGATAAGCTATTAAAGTATAAGAAGAAACTGTTTGAACTAAAATATCATTATTAGAAGAATAAATTGTTCCTCTCTTAGCTTTTATAGTTGTTGTTCTAGTTGTTCTTTGAGATTTTAATTCTTTTAAATTAATTCCATCTATTTCATCAGATAAAGCTAATTGTATTAATCTAAGTATTATTAGGACAAACAAAAAAAGAGCAACAAATATAGATATAATACCGTATTGTATATTATTTTTCCTTTTCTTGCTCAATTTGAATCACATCCTATTGACTAATAACTAATTGTTATCTTTTGAAATATCATCCTCAGTTATAGTCTTAATATTATCATTATTATAACTCAAGCCTTGTTCTTCTGCAACCTCTTGTATCTTAGTTAGAGAGGCTAATTCATTAATTTCCATATTAAGACTTTCATTAGTTTTCTTTTGTTCTTCTATTTCCTTTTTTTCTTTTTCTACTTCAAAATTTATTTCTGATAAAGTTGCTTGAGAAAAAACTAAAGAAACAGGAGATAATACCAATATTAAAATAACTAAAACATAAATTAGTTTTGAATTTTTATTAGTTCTTTTAACTTTATTTCTTACTTGAGTTTTCTTTTTCATATAAATCACCTATTTTTATTTTATTTTTTCTATAACTCGAAGTTTGGCGCTTCTTGCTCGAGGATTATTATTTAATTCCTCTTCGCTTGGTTCTATAGCTTTATTTACTACTAGTTTAAAACTAGGTAAATATTCATCAGGTATTTGTGGTAGACCTTTTACTTTATCATCAATTTTTGTTAATTCTTTAAAATAATTTTTAACTATTTTATCTTCTAGAGAATGAAATGTTATTACTGCAATTCTTCCTCCAACATTTAGCATATCTTTAGCTTGTTCTAGTGCAGGAGGAATTACTTCTAACTCTTTATTAACTTCTATTCTAATTGCTTGAAATATTTGACGAGCTGGATGTTTATCTAATCTAAACTTTAGAGGAACAGCTGACTTTATTATTTCAACTAATTCTAAAGTTGTTTCTATAGGTTTATTTTTTCTATATTCTACGATCTTTTTAGCAATGTTATTTGAAAACTTATCTTCACCATATTTAAAAAATATTTTAGATAGATCTTCTTTACTATAATAATTTACTACATCATAAGCACTTAGTTTTTGTTCAGTATCCATACGCATATCAAGTTTAGCATCTTCATGATATGAGAATCCTCTTTCTTTCTCATCCAATTGAGGAGAAGAAACACCTAAGTCAAATAAAAATCCATCTACTTTTTCTACTCCGAGAGAATTTAATTTTTCTTTCAAATAAACAAAATTACTTTTTATGATAGTGAAGTTAGTACCAATCTTTGATAATCGATTGGTACTATGCCGAATTGCTTCACTATCTTGGTCAAAGGCGAATAAGAACCCCTTCTTAACTTTTGCCAATATTTTGCTGCTATGTCCTCCATAACCTAATGTGCAATCTACTATTACACTATCTTCTTTGATATTTAATGAAGAAATTGACTCTTCTAGTAAAACACTTATATGTTTTTCCTTCATAAAATCACACTTTCGTTAAATAAATTTTCAGCTATATCAGACATGTTCTCAAATGCAGAATCCATAAAAGTATTCCAATTCTCAATAGCCCAGATTTCTAATCTGTTTCCTACACCAACTATTACGCATTCCTTAGCAATGTTAGCATAAGAAAGTTGTGGGGAGGTAATATTTACACGGCCTTGAGGATCAAATTCTGCCACAGTAGCGCCTGATAGAAAAAATCTTGTAAATTCTCGGGCGTCTTTTTTAGTAAATGGTAAGGATTCTAACTTTTTAGTAATGTCTTTCCAACTATCTAGAGAATATACATATAAACAATGCTCAATACCTCTAGTAATTACAAAACTTTTGCCTAACTCATTACGATATTTAGAAGGAATAATAAGTCTTCCCTTTTCATCTATCGAATGATGATATTCTCCTGTAAACATAAAAATCCCCCACATTTTACCATCATTTACCACTGCTTACCTATAATATAACTAATTATTAGATATCTTGTAAATATTAGAAATTTAATTTAATAAATTTTTACATTTTTTTTACAAAAAAAATCCCTCATAAAAAGGGATTTAAAATTATTATTTTCTTAATTGTTTATTCTTTATTTCTTCTTTTATTAAGTTTATGAATTCTTCAATACTAATTGTTGTTGTATCTTTACTATTAAATAATCTATAACTTATAGATTTACTTTCTTTTTCTTTATCTCCAAGTACTAATGTATATGGTATTTTAGCTGTTTGAGCTTCTCTTAGACGATATCCTACTTTTTCATTTCTATCATCTAGTTCTACTCTTATATTGTTTTCTTTTAATAATTCATAAATTTCTTTTGCATAGTCTCCTTGATATTCTGGATTTACTGGAATAACTTTTACTTGTACAGGAGAAAGCCAAGTTGGAAATGCTCCTTTTGTCTCTTCTAACAAGAAAGCTATAAATCTATCAAGAGAACCTAGTATTGCTCTATGAATTACTACAGGACGAACTTTTTCTCCAGATTCATCTATATAAGTTAATTCAAATCTTTCTGGTAATTGATAATCAAGTTGAATAGTAGATAAAGTTACATCATGACCTATAGCAGATTTTACTTGTACATCAAGCTTTGGTCCATAGAAAGCAGCTTCTCCTTCTGCTTCATAGTAATCCGCTCCTACACTTTCTAATACTTCTCTTAATTCTTGTTCAGATTTTGACCATAATTCATCATTACCGAAATATTTTTTTGTATCATTTTTATCTCTTAGAGATAATCTAAAACTATAGTCTTTAAAACCAAAATCTTTATAAACATCTAATATTAAATCAATAACTGCTTTAAATTCTTGCTTTATTTGATCTGGTCTACAGAAAATATGAGAATCATTTTGAGTAAATGCTCTTGTTCTTTCAATTCCACATACTGCTCCACTTGCTTCATATCTAAAGTCATTAGCAATTTCGGCAATCTTGATAGGAAGATCTTTATATGAATGAAGGGCATTTTTATACATCATCATATGATGTGGACAGTTCATTGGACGTAGTACATAAGCTTCATCATCTAATTCCATTGCTGGGAACATATCTTCTTTATAATGATCCCAATGTCCTGAAGTTTTATATAATTCAACATTTCCTAAAGATGGAGTCATTACATGTTGATAGCCTAAAGCAATTTCTTTATCTGTAATGTAATCAACTAATGTACGTCTTACAATAAATCCATTAGGAAGCCACATAGGAAGACCTTTACCTACTAAATCTGCAAACATAAATATACCAAGATCTTTACCTAGTTTTCTATGATCTCTTTCTTTAGCTTCTTCAAGTTCTTGTAAATGATTTTGTAAGTCTTCTTCTGTTTCAAAACATACTCCATATATTCTTTGAAGCATTTTATTTTTAGAATCACCTTTCCAGTATGCACCAGATGTTTTTAATAATTTAAAGTGTTTTAATTCCTTAACTGTATCTAAGTGAGGTCCTCTACATAAATCTGTAAAATCTCCTTGTGTGTAGCAACTAATTACTGTTTCATTTTCATCCATTCTAGATATTAAATCAATTTTATATGGATCATTTTTAAATTGTTCTAAGGCTTCTTGTTTAGAAATTTCATGTCTTACTATTCTTTTACCATCTTTAGCAATTTTTTTCATTTCTTTTTCTATTTTAGGTAAATCTTCTTCAGTAATTGTTGTATCTCCTAAATCTATATCATAGTAGAATCCTTCTTCTATAACTGGACCTACCCAAAATAGGGCTTTAGGATATAAATGTTTTACTGCTTGTGCCAAAAGATGAGCACAAGAGTGATTCATTATACTTAATCTTTCATCTTCTTTTATGTTAATCATTTTGTATTTCCTCCAATATTATTAATGCTTTCATCTTCTTTTTTATTTTCATTTAGCATGGTATTAATCGTACTTTGTTTATATGTGGTCTCTAACGTTTTAATTTGCTTAGAAATATCTTTACGCTTTTCTTCATCACGTTCAAATAATTCTTGAAATTTTAATGTTCCATATTTTTCTCTAAATTCTTCTTCTGTCATAAAAATACCTCCTTTAATATACAAAAAAACTCCTATAAATATAGGAGTGCATAAACACGGTACCATCCTGTGGTTTTTCTTTATTTTTATAACGGCTAGGCCGGAATTACTTTGAATAATTCTGCTCTAAAGGTAGTAATCAATAAGAGTCTTACTTGTTTTCAGCAACCACAAGCTCTCTTAAAAGACAAACTTATTAATCATGTCCTTTGTCCATGCATTTCTTGTACGTCTTTAATATATCACTAAATTTATTTTTTTGCAAATGATTTAACGAGATTGCCATTCATAAGGAATATTAATTAGATTACCTAAACCTATAAATCCTTGACTATATCTAATCCTACTATATTCAAAAAAACTTCCTAAGTCACTGCAAGAATCAGTATTTCCAAATAAATTACAATCTATTACTGAAAGATGTAAATGTACTCCATAAGAGTTACCAGTAGTTCCCATCCAACCAAGAGGTGTTGTAGGACTTACTTCTTGACCAACATAAATATTTGCATAATTAGATAAATGAGCATATAAAGATGTATAGTATTTACCATCTATTATATGTCTTACTGTCACAATTAATGCTCCAGCACTATCTTTATACATACTAGATATTACTCCACTAGCAATAGGATAAATAGTCTCATTACTTCCTCTTGGACTAGTAATATCATAAGCAGTATGATAATAACTAGGATAAGATGATATATTACCATACTCAGTAGGTAAAAAAATTTCTTTAATACTTTCATTTTCTTTCTTATCATCTATCTTCTTAATTAATGATTCTTCTTTATCATTATGTACTTCTATTAACTTTTTATTCATTAATTTTCCAGTTTTTATAGGAATAGATGAATTTGCTAATTCATTAATATTAATTGAAGTAACTAAAAATTTGTAGTTTAAAGTATCAATAGATGTTAATAAAATAGAAATAATAAAAAATATAACAGAAATACTTAGTATTAATTTAGATTTTAATATGTTGTAATCATACTTCATGTAATCACTTCCAAAACACTTGTGTATTATAATGAAGCTTAACTAGATTGTCAAATAATAAAGACTTATCTTTTCATAGAATAAGTCTTTATTACGTCTTTAGAAAATAAATCTATAGATGAACTTTTTTGATTAATAATATCTTTCTTTTCTAATATTTCACTTTTTAAATCAGACAAAGCTTTCTTTGTTGGATAATTGTCATAACAAACTTCTAGAGCATGTTCGACAATTATGTCTGCACTTCTTCTAAGTCCAGATGTACAATGACAATAATTTTTTAATTTTAAACCATCGTGTCCACCAGAAATATCATATTTACCTTTAGGATAAATTTCATTAAGCATTTGATATAATTTACTTTTATTTGCACCACCATAATTTGTAATTAAACCATTAATTATATCTTCAATTTCTTCATTTTCTTTGCTAGTTAAATTATGAACTCTATATAAACATGGATAATTATTATTAGAAAAGAATTCTGCTACTTTATTTCCAGTTAATAGCATTGCTTCATATACTATTTGTTCAGCTCCTGCTCTTTTTACTTTTAAATCAGAAGTATTATTACTATGCTCTTTTAACAATTCATATACATCATTTGTTTTAAAATTGTTATGAATTATTTGACTAACATCTTTTAAATTATTTATAGTTTCTAATAATTGTTTATTATCTGTTCCCTTATTTATAATATTATCTACTTCCCTATAAGTAGTTTTTTTATTACTATTAATAATAGATTTATAAAAATTTGATTTTAAGATATTACCTTCTTTATCTATTTCAAAAATATAACTTCTTCCTAAGGTATCTTGTCCTTCTAAGAGAGAACCAACTCCTGTTGAAAATTCAATTGGAAACATTGGGATTAAATTTCTTTTTCCTAAGAGTTTATTATGAAAATAAATAGAACTAATTCTATTAATTGCAGTTTGAATTACTTTGGAATTGTAATCAAAATAACCAAGAGGTGATGCAATATGTACTCCTAATATATAGTTACCATTACTTAGTCTTTTACAACTTAAAGCATCATCTATTTCATAACTATTTTCTTTATCAATTGTTATTGTATAGTCTGTTATATATCTTCTATCTTTTAAATTGTTCTTTAATAGTTTTTGACTTTTATTTTTTACTAAGAAAATAATATTTTTATTAAAATCTAACTCAATATTATGTCTTTTAGCAATATCTTCTATATTAGTTTTATTTTTTGGTTCGATAATATTTTTTAATTCATTTAAGTTAGCAATCTTTTGTTTATTTTCTCTTCCATTACTAGATAATTTATTAATACCAGTATATATTTTTAAAAGAGTCTTTTTCTTATCATTTTCATGTATATAAAATTCTTTTTTTCCTTTTAGTAGAAGAAGAAATTTCTTATAATAATTTAATTCTTCTAAATTATTATTTTCATTACATTCAATATATTTATCTATTATATTCATGTATAAAGAAGAACCTCTTTTATCTTTAACTTTCATTATTTGAGGAAGTTTATCAAAAACTAAATCTATATAGTTAAGAGATCTTGGTTTTTCAACTAAGTAATTTATAAAATTTGTTTCTAATTCATATTGATTTTTTAGTTTTTTATAAGTTTGTAATTTTATAGAAAATGTTTCTAATTCTTTTTTTTGTTTTTTCATCTTTCTGGAATTTTTTAATTGTTCTTTTTTTATATAATCTATTTTTTTAGTTAATGTTTTTATATTTTTATTTAATAGTACTGAATCATAATATTTATTGTTTTTTGTTATAAAGTCTAGATAACTATATACTAGTTCTTTATTATATAGTGTTCCTTTTTTAGGATATTCATTAACTATTTTTTCAAGGCAATTAAAAAGACTACTGATAAACATATTACAGTCTTTGTTTAGATATGAGTTCAAATCTATGTTGTTTTCAGTTACTTTTTCTTGATGTCCTTTGATTGACTCTAGTAATAATGTTTCCAGTATGTCCACTTTTAATCCCTCCTATTTTCACTTACAAGTTCTAACGTTATTGTTAATTGTTTTATTCTTTCAATTATTCTTCTAGCTTTTACTTTATCAACTCCTGATTGAGTAATTGCTAAAGACTTTTCTAATTCTTCTAGTGTTAAATTAGAAGTAAAAAATGTAGGAAGATGATTTTCCATTCTGTATTGTAATATAGGTCCTAATATTTCGTATCCTAGTTTTTGGTAACTATCCTTGTTTTTATCAATATGATTGTTGATAAAA
>CANQCQ010000028.1 GCA_947589725.1 uncultured Bacilli bacterium
CAGATGAGAATTCTAAGTATTTAACCTATACTGTTAAATATATTGATGGAACTGAAGTATTAGAAAAAGATTTATTAAAAGCTCATTCAAAAGTAAAAATTAAAGTAAGAGTAGAATATAATTTTAATGTTGATTCTCTTATCAATGTTGAAGAAGTAAACTTTAACTTAAATATTGAATATGTCAGGGCAACAGATGAAGCTAGAAAAGTTAATAATTTATATGAGAGTGGAAGAGGTAACCCAATAAAGATAAGTAATGCTACTGAAAACAGTATGAATAATTTAAAAATATATGGAAATACTTATCAAGAATTATACAGTGGACCAAACTTATACAATTATAAAGATGTAACAGATTATGTAGATGCAGTTGGATCTGGAGTTAGTGTTGATGATGAGGGATGGATTACAATAACAGTGGATAATCCTAGCACTGCTTCTAAGCCGCTTTATGGAAATTACTGGACCAATAATTTGGATTTAGATGTTGGTCAAACTTATTCTATTATTGTTGAAGTAAAAAAGGTAACAGGAGAAGGAGATTTACATTTTATTTCTGTTGGGGAAAATACAGCAAATGGTCAATTTCAAGGACAAAGCAGAGCTTTTTCACAATTAAAAGATAATGATTTAATTGTAACTACCTCTGTTGCAAAGACATCTAATCAATGGGGGCTAAGAACTTTTGGACGCTTTCTTCCAGGAGAAAGTGGCTCTATAACTTTTAGATTATCAGTAATAGAAGGAGATAATGTCACAAAAGATAATTTTAGATATCAACCATATTTAAAAGAAAAAATATCTCCTGAAAATTATCGTAATGATGTAATAAATGTTACAGGTTCTACAAGTTTAGAAATTAAAAGTAGTGATTTAGAGAATACTAAAAATAATTCAATAACACTAAATGATTTAGAGTTAAGAGGAATAGGAGAAAATAGAGATTACATCTATAATGTAGGAGATAAATGGTACATTCATAGAGAAATAAGTAAGTTAGTCTTAGATGGGGATGAAAATCTTACTAAAACAACTGACAATACTTATCAATTATCACAAACAATAAAAATATCAAATAAATTTATAACTAACTTATATAATAATTTAAATAAAGATTATTACTCTATAAATATTACTAATAATAATATAGTAATAAAAGATGCAAGAAATCTAAGTATTGAATCTTATAAAGAATGGTTAAGTAATAATAATTTAGAAATATATTATGTATTAGATAAATTTATTGAAGAAGAAATAAATGATTCTAACTTAATAAATGAATTAAATAAAATATTAGAAAATAATTTATTTAATGGAGATAATGAAGTTATTTATAAAAGTAATATTGATACAGATATAGAGTTTGATTATTACGTAAAGGAATAGTATTACTGTTCTTTATTTTGACTTAATAATTATTTTTTGATATTTTATGAGTATCAATGAGAGGTATAAATATGAAATTATTAAGTGTTAATGCGGGAAGTAGTTCATTAAAGTTTAGGTTATATGAAATGCCTGAGGAAAAATTAATTATAAAGGGAACTTTTGAAAGAATTGGCTTGGAAGAATCTTTCTATACTATTAGATATAATGATAATAAGTCTGAAGTTATGATACCTATAAAGGATCATAAAGAGGCAGTTGAGTTATTAGCAAGTTTATTAGTAGATTTGAAAATAGTTAAGTCTTTAGATGAAATAGAATCTGTAGGACATAGAGTTGTTCATGGTGGTAATAAGTATTCTAAAAGTGTTGAGATTACTGATAGAGTTATTAGTGAAATTGAAAGATTATCAGATTTGGCTCCATTACATAATCCTGGAGCATTGAAAGGTATATATGCTTTTAAAGAGAAAATTCCTAAGGCAAAGATGGTAGCTTGTTTCGATACTGCTTTTCATCAAACTATGGATGAGGCTACTTACTTATATGCTATTCCTTATGAATGGTATGTTAAATATGATGTTCGTAAATATGGTTTTCATGGTTTAAGTCATATGTATATAACAGAAAGAATGAGTAATGTTTTAAATAAAAAGCCTAATTTAATAATTTGTCATATTGGTAATGGTGGAAGTGTTACTGCTGTTAAAGAAGGAAATTGTATAGATACGTCTATGGGATTTACTCCGAATGCTGGAATAATGATGGGAACTCGTTCAGGTGATATTGATTATTCAATAATTAGTTATATTATGAAAAAAGAAGAAAGAAATTTAGAATGGGTCGATAACAGATTAAATAAGTATAGTGGATTAGAAGGAATTGCTGGTATGAGCGATTTACGTGATATAGATCGTGCATTTGATGCTAAAGAGGGTAAAGTTATTTTAGCAATTGATATGTACACTAATAGGATTGTAGACTACATTGCAAGATATTATGTAAAATTAAAAGGACATGTTGATGCTATTGTATTTACAGCTGGTGGTGGAGAAAATGATTCAATTATTAGAGCTGAAGTAATTAAAAAATTAGAGGCTTTAGATATAAAATTAGATGAGAAAAAGAATAATGAAACTACAATTAGAAAAGGTAAAGAAGGAATTATTACTTTACCAGATTCTAAGATACCAGTTTATGTTATGGCAACAGATGAAGAATTAATGATAGCTAGAGATACATATAATTTAGTAAAATAAGAATTGCTATAAGGTAGTTCTTTTTCTTTTAATATTTAAAAACATATTGTATAATATTAATAGATTTGAAAAGAAGGAGATATTTAGATGAAAATAATATCAATTAATACAGGAAGTAGTTCCTTAAAATTTAGTTTATATGATATGAAGAATGAGAGTGTAATTGCATCTGGATTATTTGAAAGAATTGGTATTGATGGAAGCCGTTATACTATAAAATATAATGGAGAAAAAATTACTCAGGAAATTGAACTTAATAATCATACTGATGCAGTTAAAGTTTTACTAGAGAAGTTGGTTGATTTAGAAATAATTAAATCATTAGAAGAAATAAATGGTGTTGGACATCGTTTAGTTCATGGTAAGGATAAATATACTGAATCTGTACTAATTACTGATGAAGTTATTTCTGATTTAGAAGATTTTAAAGAGTTTGCACCTTTACATAATCCAGCAAATATATTGGGAATAAATGCATTTAAGGAAGTATTACCTAATGTTCCTATGGTAGGAGTATTTGATACTGCTTTTCATCAAACAATGGATGAAATTTCTTATTTGTATCCTGTTCCTTATAAATGGTATAAAGATTATGGTGTTCGTAAGTATGGTTTTCATGGAACATCACACAGATATATTACAAATACTGTAAGAGAGATGTTAGGTAGAGATAATTTTAAATTAATTAGTTGTCATATTGGTAATGGAGGTAGTATTACTGCAGTTAAAGATGGTAAATGTATTGATACTTCTATGGGATTTACTCCTTTAGCTGGAATAATGATGGGAACTCGTTCTGGAGATGTTGATCCTTCAATAATTTCTTATGTTATGGAAAAAGAAGGTAAAAATGCTGGAGAGATTATTGATGATTTAAATAAGAATAGTGGTTTAATAGGATTAAGTGAATTTAGTTCTGATATGCGTGACATAGTTTCAAAATGTGATGAGGGTGATGAAAAAGCTCTAATTGCTAGAGGAAAATATGTAAGAAGAGTAGTTGATTATATAGCTCAATATTATGTTTTATTAGGTGGAGCAGATATAATTGTATTTACTGCAGGAGTTGGTGAAAATAGTATTCCTGTAAGACGTGAAATTTGTGAAAAGTTAGCTTGCTTAGGTGTAAAGATTGATTTAGATAAGAATAATGTATCTGGTGAGTTAATGAAGATTAGTACTGATGACTCTGCAATAGAAGTATGGGTTGTTCCGACTGATGAAGAACTAATGATTGCAAGAGATACATTAAATTTAATAAAGAATAGATAGGATGTAAAAGATGTATAATGAAATTTATAAGAAAATTGTAGAGTATAATGAAATTGTTATTGCAAGACATATTGGTGTTGATCCAGATGCTTTATGTAGTCAATTAGCTCTTAAGGATTCAATAAAATTAACATTTCCAGAAAAAAAGGTTTTAGCAATAGGTACTGGTAGTGCTAAATTTAATTCTATTGGCAAGCTTGATAAGATTGAAAAGGTCAATAATGCTTTATTAATAGTTATAGATACTCCTGATAAAAGAAGAGTAGACTCTGTTGATTTTTCACAATTTGCTTATAAAATAAAAATAGATCATCATCCATTTATTGAAAATTTTTGTGATTTAGAGTGTATTGAAGATGATACATCATCTTCTTGTGAAATATTAATAAATATGATATTAAATACACCGCTTATATGTGATGAAAATATAGCTCAAACATTATATATTGGATTAGTCAGTGATTCTAATAGATTTTTGTTTGATAGTTGTAAAGCAAAGACATTTAAATCTGTATCTACATTACTTGAAAAGTATCCTTTTAGTTTAAGTCAGTCATATGAAAAATTATACTTAAGGCCTATGAATGAAGTAAGATTAGAAGGATATATATCACTTAATATGAATGTCACAGAAAACGGTTTAGGTTATATTAAGATTTCTGATCAAGTAATTAGTGAATTTGGTGTTGATTCTGCATCTGCTGGTAATATGATTAATAATTATAACTATATTAAAGATGTTCTAGTTTGGGTTACAATGACTGAAGATATTAAAAATGATCAAATAAGAATTTCAATTAGATCTAGAGGACCAGAAATAAATAAGTTAGCTGAATCATATGGTGGTGGAGGTCATAAAATGGCTGCTGGTGTTAAAGTAAAAACTTTTGATGAGGCAATGAAGTTTATTAAAGAATTAGATAATTTATTAAAAGAATATAATGAAATTTTATAAGGAGTAATGGTATGGTAATTAAAGAAGCTAATTTAGATATAATAGCTACTAGAAGAAGTCAATATCCAGATAATGGAAGAGCTGAGTTCTTATTAGTAGGTAGAAGTAATGTAGGTAAAAGTAGTTTCATAAATGCTGTTTTATCAAGAAAAAATCTAGCTCATACTTCTTCTAAGCCTGGTAAAACTCAAACTCTAAATTTTTATGGGGTTAATGAACAATTTTATTTAATTGATGTTCCTGGATATGGATATGCCTCTGTAGATAAAAAAACTCAATCAAAATTTGGAATGATGATTGAAGAATATATTGAAAAAAGAGAGCAATTAAAAAGAATATTCTTAATAATAGATTTTCGTATGAAACCTACTGAAGATGATTTACTTATGTATAACTTTTTAAAATATTATAATTTACCAGTAACAGTTATTGCGACAAAAGCTGATAAAGTATCTGGTAGTAAGAAAGAAAAAAATTTATCTGAAATACTTGAGACTTTAGACTTAGTGGTAGGTGATGATTTAATAGTCTTTTCTAGTACTACTAAGTTAGGTGTAAAAGAAGTATTAAAAAAGATTGAAGACTTAATTTGATAAGTCTTTTTCTTTTTGATATAATATCTCCTAGATAACTTATTTTTTGGAGATATTTTATGAAGAAAAAAATTGGAATTATATTAAGCTTAGTTATATTAACTTGTATTATAGTAGTTGGATATCTAACTATAATTTATACTCAGGAAGACTATAAACTAGAAAGAGAAATTAATGAACTAAGTAAATTAGATATTACTAAAGATTCTTTTAATAGAAAGTATGTTACTAGTGGTGATTATAAAAAAGTAGAAAAAGCTATAAAAGATTATTTAAATGACTATTCAACTACATTAAAAAATATTAATGATATTATTGATGGAGATAAATTTAGTTCTTTATTATCATATGAAAATTTAAGTACAGATAAATCTTTTAGAGAATCAATTATTTATGTTAATAGAGTGTCTTCACAAATAAATACTTATCTAGATAAATTAGTTGTTATGTGTAGTGAGAGTAATATTAGAGATAATATTTCAAAATATAATTTAGATGAATATTATGTTAATCTATATAATAAATATATGTTGGATCAAGAGCTTCTTGGTAAATTTAAATTATCAAGTGATTATATAGAACAATATAGACAAAGAATTAATAATAAAGTTAGTGCTTGTAATGAAATATTTTTATTTTTAAATAATAATATTAATAATATAAAATTTGAAGAAGGTCAATTAAAGTTCAATAGTGAACAATTGATTAATCAGTATAATGAATATATTAATAAAATAAAGGCTTAAATAAAACCCCATTTATATAAAGAATGGGGTTTTATTTATATTACAATGGCTATCATATTATTAGATCCTTTATTTACTACTTTAGATAGAGTAGTTTGTAATTTAAATCTAATATTATCTGGCATTAAGTTAATTTTAGATTGTATTCCTTCTTGGACTATTTGATCAAGGCTTCTTCCAAATATTTCACTTTTCCAAATTTGTTTAGGTGAACTTTCTTGATCTTTTAGTAAATAGTCAATTAATTCTTTACTTTGAACTTCACTTCCTATAATAGGTTCAAATGTTGATTCAACATCAACTCTTATCATATGAATTGATGGAGCAACGGCTTTTAATTTAACACCGTATCTTGGTCCTTGCTTAATAATTTCTGGTTTATCTAATTTCATATCTTCAATAGTCGGAGTTGCGACACCATAACCTGTTTGTTTAACCATTTTTAAAGCATACTTAATTTGATCATACTCTTTCTTTGCAATATTATATTCTTGGAATAGGGCAAGCAAATCTGCTTTGTTTTTTACATCAATTTTTATTATTTCAGTTAAAGTTTTATTATAAAGGTATGGTGGTGCTGTTAAAGTTACAGTAACAATACCAGTTGATGGATCTACATCTGAAAGATAAGCTTTTTCTATATCTGTATTTTCAAGAAAATGGTTAGTTATGTTTTCTATATCTTTTAATTTATCTATTTCAATTATACTTTCTCTTATTGAATTTATATAACTCTTTTTAATTTCATGTTCTGGATTTAAAATTGCAATCCATTCAGGCATATTAACTTTTACTTCTAAAACAGGAAATTCATATAAAGCTTCTCGAAGTATTGAATACATATCTTTTTCATTCATTTGATCAACATTCATAGGTAAGACAGGAACATTATACTCATCTTTTAAACTTTCTCCAATTCTTTGTGTTTCTGGTAGTGTTGGATGTGTACTATTTAAAATGATAATAAATGGTTTTCCAATATTTTTTAATTCTTCTATTACTCGATTTTCTGAATCAATGTAATCTGTTCTATCAAATTCACCAATTGATCCATCTGTTGTTACAACTATACCTATAGTAGAATGATCTTTAATTACTTTTTCAGTACCAACTTCTGCAGCTTCTTCAAATGGTATTTCTTCTGTATACCATGGGGTTTTTACCATACGTGGACCATTCTCATCTGTTGCTCCTTGAGCTTTATCTATCATGTATCCGACACAATCTATTAGTCTTATATTACAACTAAAATCATCTATTTGTACTTTGGCAGCTGTATTAGGTACAAATTTTGGTTCTGTTGTCATAATTGTTTTGCCAGCAGCACTTTGTGGAATCTCATCTAAGGCTCTTTTTTTCTCATATTCATTTTGAATGTTTGGAACAATTAAAGTTTCAACAACTCTTTTAATAAAAGTTGATTTTCCTGTACGAACTGCACCAACTACACCTAAATAGATATCTCCTCCACTTCTAGCCGCAATATTTTTTATTATTTCATGTTTATCCATAATCATTCTCCTTGCTACTAATTATTATGAATAAAGAATATTTTTTAGAACAAAAAAAATAGATTAAAATTATTAATGTAATTAATAGAGTTTTTTTGTGTAAAAATTATGTATGGATAAAAAAATAAATTTATTATAATTATTACTATCCATCTTTTATATCACTTTCTAGAATTTAGTATAAAAAAAAGAACTTTTTGTTCTTAAAACATTTTATCAACATTATTTGGTACTTGATCTTTTAAAATAGTACTTACTATTTTTTCTTCTTTTTCTTTAGATACTTCTTTACCTGTAATAGTAGAGATATCTCTAATTACTTCACGTATTGTTTTTTCATCTTTTAAATTATTTTGTTGTAATTTTTGAGCTAATGACATAATTGTATCTTTATTAACATTAGTTTTATTTTCTACTTTTTTAAAGAAATTATCTCCAAACATAAGAAACCTCCTATTTCAATATATGTAGGAGGTTTCTTAATTGACACTATTTTTTATTTTTAAGAAGTTCTTTTACTTGTTTATTAAATTCATCTAAAGAAATTAGTCCATTATTTAATCTTTCATTTAACATAGCTAAACTTTTATTATACATATCATCTCTATTATTAACATTTGTATATACTTGTTCTTTTATATCTTTTACAAATATATTTTTATGATTTGTTTTTTCATTGTTTTTATATTGATTAAATTTTGTTTTAAAATTATTTTTTGTATTTAGAAAATTATTGTTTTTGAAGTCGTTATTATTTCCAATTATCATTATTCATCATCTCCACTTTTATTTTTAAATTGTAATATGATAGGTGTTCCAGTAAAATCGAAATTTTCTCTTATTTTATTTTCTAGATATCTTTCATAGGAGAAATGAACTAAACCTTTATTGTTTACTCTTAAGGTAAATTTAGGTGGTTTTGTTCCTGTCTGAGATGTGAAGTAACATTTTAATCTTTTTCCTTTGTAGGAAGGAGGCGGATTTAGTTGGAATGAATCTCTTATTACTTCATTTAATAAGCTAGTCTTTATTTCTTTGTTTATATTTTCAGCTACCTTTATAACTTCAGGCATTAAAGTATGAATTCTTTTTTTAGTCAAAGCACTTAAAAACACAATTGGTGCATATGTTGCAAACTGAAATTCAAAACGCATTAGTTTTTTAAAGTCCTCTATCGTAGTATCTTTTACAGTATCCCATTTGTTAACTACAAATATTAATCCTTTACCTTTTTCAATGGCATATCCAGCTATATGTTTATCTTGTTCTTTAATTCCTTCTTCGGCATTTATTACTACTAAGCAAATATCACTTTTATCAATTGATTGTAGAGATCTAAGTAAACTATATTTTTCAATTGAGGCAAATATTTTACCTTTTTTTCTCATACCAGCTGTATCTATTAATATAAATTCTTCATTATTATACTTAAAAACAGAATCTATTGAATCTCTAGTTGTTCCTGCTATATTTGATACAACTACACGTTCTTCATTTAATAAAGCATTAATTAAACTACTTTTACCAACATTAGGTCTTCCTATTAGACAAAATTTAGTTCTTTCATCTTTTGATTGTTCTTTTTCATGAAAATCTTTTGTTATTTCTTCCATTAATTCAATATATCCTGTATTATGAATTGAACTAATTGGAATGTATGTTGTAAAACCTAATTCATAAAAGTCATAGATATTTTCTGTAGATTTCTTAACATCTATTTTGTTAATA
>CANQCQ010000029.1 GCA_947589725.1 uncultured Bacilli bacterium
GACAAGAGATGGATCTATATCTTTTGTTAATTCTGCATAATTAAATAAATTATCTAAATTATATATTAAAGTTGCTCTATTATATGAGAAATCTTTGAAGGTATCTGCTTTAATTAGAGTTTCTATACTCTTTTTTCCTACTCCATTTAAATACAATCTACTGATACAATCATATATATCTTTGAATGGTTCATTTCCTCTTGCTGTTTTAATTTGTTCAGATACTACTGTTCCAATAGATTTTATATTGGAGAATGGATAAATAATTTTATCATCTTTTACTATGTATACTGAATCACTTGTATTGATGTTTGGTTTTAAGACTTCAATATTATTAGCTTTAGCTTCCATTATGTATTCATGAGTCTTTGACTCACTTCCTATTATATTAGTAAGAATAGCTGCAAAAAAAATTGTTTTATAATGACATTTTAAATAAGCCATTTTATAAGCTATTAGGGAATAAGCTACTGAATGTGATCTATTAAATCCATAACCGGCAAAATTTAATACTAAATTAAATATTTTTTTTGCACTTTCTGGGTTATGACCTTTTTCAATACTTTTTCTTATAAATTTTTCTTCTTCTGATTTTAATAATTCTATTTTTTTCTTAGACATAGCACGTCGTAAAATGTCTGCTT
This sequence comes from uncultured Bacilli bacterium, assembly GCA_947589725.1. Next base: position 645 of record CANQCQ010000029.1, read on the forward strand.
CTCCTAAAGTATAACCTGCATATGTACTAGCTAATTGCATAATTTGTTCTTGATAAATTAATATTCCATAAGTATTTTTAGTAATATTTTCTAATGAAGGATCTAAATATGTTACTTTTTCTTCATTATGTCTTCTTCTTATATAAGAGTCTATATTTATAGCTGCACCCGGTCTAAATAAAGCTATTGCGGCAAAAATATCTTCAAACGTATTAGGTTTTAATCTTCTTAGAAAATTTCGCATACCAGTAGATTCAAATTGAAATATTCCACTTGTATTTGCTGTTTCAAAAATATGAAGAGTTTCTTTATCATCTAATGGTATTTTAGAAAACTCAATAGTTTCACCAGTTTGTTTATTTACTTCTTTTATAATATTATCTATTATTGTTAAATTTTTAAGTCCTAGAAAGTCCATTTTTAATAGGCCTAGTTCTTCTAGATATTCCATTGTATAACTAGATAGATACATATCATCGCCAACAGTTAATGGAATTACTTCATCTAAATCAACCTGTGACATAACAATTCCTGCTGCATGAGATGATGTATGTCTAGGAAATCCTTCTATTCTTAAAGCAATTTTATATAAATTGGTAAGTGATAAGTCGGAATCAATTCTAGCTTTAAATGCTTGATTTTTAGAATAAAAGTCCTTTAATTTATCTTTAGTAAATGAGGGAATAAGTTTTGATAATCCATCTATTTTATATGTTGGGATATTTAGAACTCTTCCTACATCTCTTATTACTTGCTTAGCACTCAAAGTACCGAAAGTTACAATACCACAAACTCTTCTTTTACCATATTTTTCCTTTACATATTCAATTACTTCATCTCTTCTATTATCTGGAAAATCTGTATCAATATCTGGCATTGTTTTACGTTCCGGATTTAGAAATCTTTCAAATAATAAATCATATTTTATAGGATCAATGTCAGTTATTCCTAATGAATAAGCTACTAAACTACCAGCTCCAGATCCTCTTCCAGGGCCTACTAGTATTCCATTTTTTTTAGCAAATTTTATAAAATCATAAACTACTAAAAAATAATTAGCAAATCCCATATTAGTAATAATTTGCATTTCATAAGACAATCTATCTTTATATACTTTTTCTAATTTTCCATTAAGTCTTTTACTAAGTCCTGCTTTACATAAATTAAATAAATAAGTTGGAGCATCTTCACAATCATAAATTGGTAGTAATAATTTACTAGGTGGAAATTCTATATTACAGCTATCGGCAATAATTGTTGTATTAACTAGACCTGTATTATTACTTAAATCTAATATGTTTTTTATATTTATAGAGTGATTACTAGTATCATAGACAACTTCATCAGAAATAGTTATCCCATCTCTTATTCTATATAAATAAGGCAATATGTCGGAGTCATTTTTATCTAAATATAAATTTTGTTGAAAAAAGACAATATTATTTGTTAGTATCGATAACTCTTTTTCTTCCTTTTTATCTTTATAGCCTAAATATAAGTCTTCATAAATAGTACTTAACTCTTTATAATTTTCTCTATAATCAAATGGTAAAACAGCAATTAAATCATTATTATATTTATTTAAATTTTCCACAGCAATTGTTGATTCATTTTGAATTGTCGATAACTTTATAATATTTTTATAACCAGCATAGTTTTTGGCAAATACTATTAAATTGAATTCATTTAAGTTAAGTTCTAAACCAATAATGGGCTTTATATTGTTATTTTGACATTTTTTTATAAATTCCATAGTAGCATACATGTTGTTATCGGTTATGGAAATAGCAGTTAAGTTATTATCTACTGCATAGGAGATAATATCATCTATTTGTAATAGTGATGAGAGTAAACTATAATTGCTTTTGTTGTATAATGGGATGAACATAATATTACCTTCTTTTTTTATTTATAATAACATATTCTTTGGTATATTAGAATAGATGGTTGTAATTTTTCCTTGTATTGTAAGGAATTTGTTTGACTTTCCTATTCTTTTATGATAAAGTTATAAAGCAGATGAATTAACCAAAGGAGGAATTTAAATGGCAGTTAATATATCAACAAGAGTTGGTAATGTAAAAAATAAAAGATCTCATGCTTTAAATGCTACTAAATCAAGACAAGGATTGAACTTACAAGCTTATAGACTTGAAGATGGTACAAAAGTTAGATTATCAACTAAAGAAAAAAGAACTTTATTAAAGAGCAAAAAATCTGCATAGCAATATGCAGGTTTTTTTATTTTTTATATTTAATTAGTTTGAGCTTGGACTGGTAGAATTAATGAACAAGTGTAACCATCAGATTCTATCTTTTCTTTTACATCGCCATAATAAGTATTTAAATCAAAATCGGCACTTATTTGTGGATTGTTGTTATATTCTGTAGGTATTTGAGCTTTATTTAAAACTTGTAGATCGATATCGGCTATTGCAAAGAAACCTATAGTTCCTCTTGGTCCAGTAACAATTGAATAACCATTAATACTTCCTGTAATTGTAGAATAATTTTGATAAGCTGAATATAAATTTGTCATAGAAGTATAACCTAAAGGAACTTCTGGCATAGCATCCAAGATAATATCTTTCTTTATAGTTTTTAGTTTACTATCTATAAAATTATAAGTAAATGTGGAAACATAATTTGTTCCATTGGCATTTCCTTGCATAGAAAGCATACAAGATAGAGATGAATTTCCAGCTATTATTTCTTTATTTTCTTCTACTTTTCTTTCAACAACATCATCTTGCTTATTACTGTTTAATCTAGAATTATAATTTATAAAAGCTTGACTTCCTCCACCTATTAAAATCAACACTGCTCCAATAAGTGAACATATAAGAGCTGGTTTCTTACTAATTCTTTTTTCATATTTTGCAACTTTTCTAACTTCATCTATATTTAATACTTGTGTTTGTACTAACTTCTCATGTTCTTCTTTTTTCTTCTTAGTCATCTAACACACCTCTATCCTTTAGTTTCATTATAACAAATTATCCCCAAAAGTAAATAAAAAATAGCTTTTTGGCTATTTTTTATTATTTTATGAAATTAATTGCTTTTTATTCTTGCATCATATTTTTTTCTTTCTTCTGTGTTTAAAATTTTCTTTCTTAATCTTATAAAGTTAGGTGTTATTTCAACTAACTCATCTGAATTAATATAGTCTAAAGCATATTCTAAAGTAATTGGACGAGGTCTTTTTAGAACCACTGTATGATCAGATCCTGCAGCACGAGTATTAGTTAATTGTTTTCCTTTAACAACATTTACAGCTAAATCATTATCTCTGTTGCATTCTCCAACTATCATACCTTCATATACTTCCTCTCCTGGAGAGATAAACATTATTCCTCTATCTTCTAGGTTACCAATTGAATAAGCAGTTGATGATCCATTTTCCATCGAAACTAAAACTCCTAATTTACGTTCTCCAACAATTCCACTCTCCATAGGTTGATAATCTTTAAATGTATGTGACATTATTCCATAACCTTTTGTTAAAGTCATAAATTCAGTTGAGAAACCAATTAGGCCTCGAGATGGAATTGTGTATAGTAATCTAACTTGATTTTCAAAATTAGTCATACTCTCCATTTTACCACCACGAATTCCTAGTTGCTCAATGACATTTCCCATTGAATCTTCAGGAACTTCTATTTGTAGTTCTTCATATGGTTCACATTTAACTCCATTTATTTCTTTAATTATAACGGTTGGTTTAGATACTTCTAATTCAAATCCTTCACGACGCATATTTTCAATTAATATACCCAAATGTAATTCTCCACGACCACTTACTAAGAAAGATTCATTAGTAGCTGGCTCGACTTTTAAACTTACATCTCTTTGAGTTTCTTTCATTAGACGTTCTTCTATTTTTCTTGCTGTTACTATCTTACCATCTCTTCCAACAAAAGGAGAAGAGTTTGTTCCAAATGTCATTTGAAGTGTTGGTTCATCAATATGTAATTTTGGCAAAGGTAAAATATTGTCATTATTACAAATTGTTTCTCCAACAGAAATATCAGCAAGTCCTGCTACTGCAACAATATCTCCAGCTTCAGCACTATCTATTTCTATTCTATTATAAATTGTTTAGTAGTTCCATCTAATCTACAACAAGTAACCATTTGACCAGTTTGAATTTTTCCGTTATGAACTCTACCTATACCAATTCTTCCTACAAATTCATTATAATCTAATAATGCAGGTTGAAATTGTAGAGGTTTCTCACTACTTCCAGTTGGTTCTGGTATTTCTTCTATAATAGTATCAAGTATTTCAGAGAATCCTTCTGTTTGTGTAGATAAGTCTTCACTTAATGAACAAGTTCCATTAATGGCAGATGCATAAATTACTTTAAAGTCTAATTGAGAATCGTCTGCTCCTAATTCAATAAACAAATCTAATACTTCATCAACAACTTGTTTGCATCTAGCACTTGGTTTATCAACTTTATTAATTACAACGATTGGTTTAACTTTTGCTTCAAAAGCCTTTTTTAAAACAAATCTAGTTTGAGGCATTGCACCTTCATAGGCATCTACTACTAAAATAACTCCATCAACCATGTTCATAATACGTTCTACTTCTCCACCAAAGTCAGCATGTCCTGGAGTATCCATAATATTAATTCTTACTCCTTTGTAATCCAAAGCAGTAGTTTTAGCTAAAATAGTAATACCACGCTCTTTTTCTAAGGAATTAGAATCCATTGATATATTACTTAAATCTTCATTTTCTCTAAACATTCCTGAATGCTTTAATATACCATCTACTAATGTAGTTTTTCCGTGATCGACATGGGCTATAATTGCTACGTTTCTTTTTTTCATTTTAATACACCTCTTTTTAAACGTCGTCCTACATTATAACACATTAATTGAATAAATACTAGTACACAGTAAAAGAAAGTAAATAAAATACTTTCTCATTCTTTTTCAAGATATTCTTTTAAGACTTGAATCATTTTTTTAGCTTCCTTCATTAATTCATCATAGTGAGTATTAACAAATCCAATATCATTTTGTTTACTAGCCATTTCATGATCATATGATAGTTGAGATAATTTTGTTAACCCAAGATATTTGGAATCACTTTTTAAAGAATGAACAAGAATTGCATAATTATTCATATCATTAGAATTTTTAAACTGCTCTATTTGAATCATTTTATTATCTATCTCAGAAATAAAATCTTTAGCTGTTTCATTATACATTTCTAAATCTCCTAATAAGTCTATAGAAGATTCTACATCAATATTATTTTTTAATAAATATTCTTTTCTTAATTGTTCTTTAGAGTCAGTTATATCTTTTTCAGAATCATTTTTATTATCTTCAAAAATCTTTGTATTATCATCTTGATTTAAGTAACTAATTAATAAATTTTCTAATAATTGTTTATTAATAGGTTTAGCTAAATAATCTGTAAATCCATCTCTTAAATACTTTTCTTTCATACCAGATTGAGCATTAGCTGTTAGCGCTATAGTTGGAGTATTAAAATTAACATTTTCTTTTAAAATATTTAAAGTTTCTACTCCACTTAATCCTTGCATCATATCATCTAGTAATATTAAATCATAACTATTACCTTCAACAATTTTTCTTATGCAATCTTTACCATTATTTGAAGTTTCAATATTTAAATTATAATTACTCATTAATCTCTTTGCAACTTTTAAATTTACTTCATTGTCATCAACTATAAGAATCTTTTGACCTGTACCTACAAAGGCATTTGTATTCATTTTAGGTGTTTCAGCTTCTATCTCTTTTAATGTTTTAGTAGATATTTGTTGGTTAAGATAAACAGTAAATGTAGATCCTTCTTCATACTTACTCTGTACTACTATTTTACCTCCCATCATTTTAACTAAAATTTTAGTTAAAGATAAGCCAAGACCTGTTCCTTCAATATCAATGTCTTCTCTTAATTCCAAGCCAGAGTAATTAGAGAATAACTTATCAATATTTTCTTCTTTTATACCAATACCAGAATCTGTTACAGAAATAATTAATTGAATTGTACTCTTATCAATAATTTCAGAATTAATACTTAATTTAATAAATCCAGCATCTGTATATTTAACTGCATTAGTTAATAAATTCATTACTATTTGTTTAACTCTTACAAAATCTCCATATAAAACTTCTGGAATATTACTACTAAATGAATGTATAAATTGTAATGATCTACTACCTATTTTTTCTTCAGTCATTGATACTAGTGATTTATATAATTTTTCTGATGAGTAATCTACATTGATAATTTCTAATTTTTTGGATTCTATTTTTGATATATCTAATATATCATTAACTATTTCTAGTAAGGCTTCTGATGCATTTATTATATCTTCTACTTCTTCTCTTACTTCTTTTGTTATATTTTGTTCTAATAAACTTTGAGAAAATCCTAAAATAGCATTAAGAGGAGTTCTTATTTCATGTGATACATTTGATAGATAATCTGTTTTGGATTTATTTGATTTTAAGGCTTCTTGTTTGGCCTCTTCTAGTTCTTTTAATTTACCTAAATTAGGATTTTCTAATGGAAATATTGTAAAGTATAAAGTTATAATTGCAAAGATAAATGTTGGAACTATTATACTTACATAAGTTAAATATTGAATTATTGCTGAGAAAATTCCTAAAACAATAATTAAAGTAATTGGTACTAATTTTTTACTTGTTATTTTTTCTTTATTTAGTAATAGCATAATAACCCAACTTATTAAACATAATACAGTTAATCCTATAGTTAAGTAAGTAATTAGTGAATGTATATATAATCCATCGTTTGATGAAAAAAATTGATCAAGATAAACAATTAATATTCCCCAAAAAATCATAAATGTCATAATACCATTACTTAATTTATTTTGCTTTGCTAATTTGTCTTCAGGGTCTAAATTACTTTGAGCTAAAGATACAGCATATTCTGTAAATACTAAAACAAAGTAGACAATAAATATTAAATATAATTTATATGAGTATTCATAATAAATAGAACTTGGTTGATTATATAAAAAGTATATATGAGCGATATCAAAAAATTCTGCAATAAATCCTACAATTATTAATTGGGAAAAAGTAGCATTTTCTGCAGTTTTTTTCTTTTGTCTAAAAAAGAAAACAATAGATATTAAAACAATATATGCTAAAGCATGTATTTGAAAATAATAATTACTTAGAGTCATTTTATCACCCACATTTTCTATATTTTATATCAGTTCTATTTGTTCTTCTGTTTGATCTTCTTTCTTATCATCTTTAATAGTTATTTTTAGATATTTTTCTAATAATTCATTTAATAATTGCTTTTCTATTGGTTTAGAAATATAATCATCAAATCCTTCTTTTAAATATTCTTCTCTTATACCATCAACAGAGTTGGCAGTTAAAGCAATAGTTATTCCTTTATAGTCTGTATTTTCTTTTAAATATTTTAATGTTTCTCTACCATCCATCTCTGGCATCATATCATCTAATAATACTAAATCATATTTGTTATTGGAAGTTACTTTTTTTATAAAGTCTTTTCCACTATTGGATAATTCTATATCTACATCATAATTATCTAATAATCTAGATGCGACTTTAAGATTTACGGAATTATCATCTACTACTAAAATTTTAGGCCTTTTTGGCGGTTCTATATTGTTTTCTTTTTCGTTTTCTAATTTATTTACAATTTTTTGATTGATAGTAACTGTAAAAGTTGAACCTTTACCATAAGTACTATCAACAGTTATTTGTCCATTCATTAGTTCAACAAGTCTTTTAGATAATGCAAGTCCAAGACCAGTTCCTTCAACATTGATATTCTTTTGCGCATCAAATCTTTCAAATTTATTAAACAATTTATTTAGATCTTCTTGTTTAATTCCAATACCTGAGTCAGAAACAACTATAATTAATTTACAAGTTTCTTCATCTAAAATTTCACTTTTTATGCTTAATTTAACATACCCTTGTTCTGTATACTTTATGGAATTAGTAATTAAATTAACAACTATTTGTTTTATTCTACCTGAATCTCCATATAGAGTTTTTGGTACATTTTTATCACATTCATGAATAAATTTTAATGGTTTATCTTGTAATCTTCCTTCAGCCATGGTAACTATATATCTATATATTTTATCAAATGAGTATTCATTATTGTCTAGTTCTAATTTATCTGACTCTATTTTAGAAACATCTAGTATTTCATTAACAAGTGATAATAAACTTTCTGATGCATTTACAATGTCTTCGGCATCTTCTCTAACTTCAGGATCTAATTTTTCATTTAATAAATCTTGTGAAAATCCTAGTATTGCATTTAATGGTGTTCTTATTTCATGTGACATACTGGTTAAGAATTCAGTTTTAGTTTTATTAGCTTTTTGAGCTTCATTTCTTGATTCTTTTATTTCTTGCATAAGTTTTAAATCAGGATTTTCTCCAAGAAAAATTGTTACATATAATAAAACTGTACATAAAACACTAACTGCTGTTACAATTAAAAGCTCTGGTTTAATTAGTTGAACTAAAGCAGAAATAATTGCTATTGCTATAAAAGCTGTCATTGCAACTACTTTTATTTTTGTCAAATTTTTTCTTTTAAATATCATGAGTTCGAACATGCTTAATAAGATAAGTCCACTTACTATATATGTTAAGTTTGCTCCAGGACCATAAGAATATAAAACATTATTAGATACATGAAAATGTAGC
>CANQCQ010000030.1 GCA_947589725.1 uncultured Bacilli bacterium
CATTTCTTATTTCAAAGTGTAAATGTTTACCAGTAGAATTACCAGTTGATCCCATTTGACCAAGCACAGTATATTGAGTAACATATTGACCAACATTAACATACCAAGATCTTAAATGTGCATAAGTAGAATAAATGTATCTTCCTCCTACATTATGTCTTACTTTTAATACTAGGGCTCCGGCAGAATCATAATATTTAGCAGTAACCATTCCATTTGTTATTGGATATACTTCAATAGATTTGTTGCTACTGGACATATCAATTCCTAAATGTCCTCCATAACCTGAATACCATTGTGTTATATATCCATACTCTATAGGTCTATAAAATCCATTAGCACTAGGAATAGAATTTGACCCTCCTGCTTGATTTTTTCTATAAACACAAGTTTCTGGTGTTTCATTATCATTACAGCCTAATTCTTTCAAATATTGTATTTGTTGTTTTGCATTTTTGATTTGATCTTCAATTCCTGTTGCCCCAACTCTTAATGAAGCTATATCTGCATCAATTCTTTCTTTCTCCTGCTTTAATTCTTGTTGCATATTATTTAGCTCTTCTTTTTTATAGTTCAATTCTTTTTGTTTAATTTCATTCTTTCTTACTAACTCTTCTAATTCTTTCATTATTTGTTGATTATATTCTGTTAATTGTTCAACAATTGATACTCTATAAATCATATCTGTAATTGTTTTGGCACCAAAAGCATATTCTAAATAAGCATTTTCACCATTAGATAATTGATAATATTCCATTATTTTTTTGCTTTCTTCACTTTTTTGTTCTATTTCTTCATTACTTTCATCAATTTCTTCTTGTAATTTACTTATTTCTTTTTCAGCTTGGGCAATTTTATTTTCTATTTCTGAAATTCTTGCTTTTATTTGAGCAACTTCTTCTTCATTCTTTGCTATTTTTGATTGTTTTTCTTCCAAATCTGCCGTATATTTATTTAATTCTGCTTCAAACTCTTTTATAGTTTGCGCTTTAGTTTCAATTGGTAGTGCTATTGAAACTATTGTGATAAATATTAATATAGCAGATATAAATTTAAAATGTTTTCTCATTATACTTTCAAGTATTTCTTAACGGCACCTGCACTACCAATCATGCCGACTATTATACCAATTAAAAATACTATTCCAGCAGCTTGATACATAAATGGTTCTGGTTTTATTAATCTAACTAATTCAGAATATAAATGTCCATCAAAATGATTATAGAAAGCCAAATAACCATATGTTGTGAATAATACTGGTATTAGAGAACCTAACATACCTAAAATCATTCCTTCTATTACAAATGGAGTTTTTATGGTGATGTTACTTGCACCAACTAATCGCATTATTCCTATTTCTTTTTGTCTTGCATCTATCGTTAGCTTTATTGTATTTATTATTAAAAATACTGTAACTATTATAAGGGCTATTACTACCATATAAGTTACTTTTTTAATTGAGGAAAAAGTTACTATTAATTTATCAACCATTCCTTCTCCATAATTAACTACTGATACTTTATCTATCTTTTTTATTTTTTCTGCTGTAGCCGATAATTTTTCAGCATCTTTTACTTTTAATGTAAAAGTATCTTTTAATGGATTCTCACTATCATCCCAATTTTCTAAAACTGCGTTAAATATTTCTGACTCTTGCTGTAATTGTTCTTTTATTTGGGATTTATCTTGATATTCAATTTTATCAACATTCTTTATTCTTTTTATTTCTTTTCTTACAGATTCAACATCTTCTTCATTAGCATCATGATCTAAAAATACTACAATTGTTAAATCTTTTTCTATTTCTCTAGTAAAATTTTGAACATTAAAGGATGCTATTATAGCAATAGATACAATTATTAAAGTAATTGTGATACATGAAATGGATGCTAAAGATAAACTAAAGTTTCTTATAACACTTTTTACTGCATCTCTAATGTTTCTTCCCAGCATTCTCAATGGCTTCATCATTATACGTTCCTTTCTTTTTAAAACTTACTAAATGTCCTTCTTTTAAAGTTATAACTTGTTTTTTCATTTTATCAACAATTGTTTTATCATGTGTTGCCATTAAAATTGTTGTTCCTCTATTTTTATTGATCTCATCAAGTACTTCCATTATTTCCATACTTTTTTCTGGATCTAGGTTTCCTGTTGGTTCATCACAAAGTAATAACTTAGGATCATTTACTATAGCTCTTGCAATGGCTACTCTTTGTTGTTCTCCTCCTGATAATTGCTTAGGATAATTATGAATTTTATTTTTTAATCCTACATCTTCCAAAGCTTTTAAAACTTTTTGTCTTATCTCATCTTTTGGAGCTCCAATCACTTCTAAAGCAAAAGCTACATTTTCATAAACTGTTTGCTTATCTAATAATTTAAAATCTTGAAAAACTATTCCTAATTTTCTTCTTAGTTTATATACTTTTTTATTTTTTATTTTAGCAACATCTAATCCACCAACAATTATTTGTCCACTTGTTGGTTTTTCTTCACGATAAAGCATTTTAATTAATGTAGTTTTACCGCTACCTGAACCTCCAATAATAAAAACAAAGGCACCTTTTTCAATGGCTAAATTTAAATCATAAATTGCTGTTACACCATCTTTGTAAATTTTCTCTACATTTTTAATTCTTATTAGGTCCATTTGATCCTCCTACCTCTATTACATTATTCTAACATAAAAAACAACATATATAAACATAATACGACAAAAATATTAAAGAAAGAAAACAAAAAAAGTCAACTAATTGACTTAATTTAAACTAAGCTATTACTTAATTGGCTCCTTTTACTTCATATGAATCAGTCGCAACAAAAAATGCTTTATTATCAATAAAATGAATTCCCTCTTTTACTTTATAGTAGTCATTCGTTGGAATAACAGCTAATAATACACTTTTCTTTTTATCTAAAAAACCACCTTTTACTTCAAAGTTTGTAGTATCATGACCCAATACATTAATTATATAATCAGATATTTTTTCTGGTTCAGTTGTAACAATATAAAAGGCTTTGTTTTTTGAGATACCAAGTATAACTTTATCCATAATTATATTTGTTACGTATAAAAATATTATTGCATACATGGCTTTTGTCATTCCAAAATAATAGGCGGCAAAGCATACTATTATAACACTAATTACAAAAGATGATTTAGCAACTGGAATATTAAATTTCTTATATAATATTTGACTAATTGCACTAAATCCACCTGAGTTATATCCAATCTTATAAATAATACCTGCAGTTATTCCATTAATAAAACCAGCAAATATTACTAAAATAAACATATCATTTTTACTAAAGTAAATTATAATGTGTGGCAATATAATTGTGGAAATGGATTTGCAAATGGATTGTGGTTAAATCGTAAATCAAAACCATATTATCAATTTTTTGAAGAAGTAAATTATATCTTCTAAAAACTCTGTCAATTTAACTAATAGAGGAAATATTAAGCTAGCATATGCTGTTGTAGCAGTTATTTCTTTTCCTAAAAATAATCTACTAATTATTAGACATATTACTGATAGTATAAATATCATAAGAGATTGATCTATGTTAAAAGCATACTTCGTAATAATGGCTACTCCTCCCGTACCTCCTGTGACAATATGTAGTGGTGATAAAAATAAGTTAAAACAAACTGCTGAAAAAAATAAAGCAATAGTTATTACTACATAATCTTTTATGATATTAGATATCTTTGTTTTTTTAATAATATCCATATCATTCTCCTCCAAACACTTCATAAGCGTCTGTTACAACAAAGAAAGCATCTTTATCTATCTCACTTAATCCAGACTTTAATTTATAATATTCCTTAGTAGGTAAAACACACATTAAGACATTTCTGTTTTCTTTTTTAAAACCACCTTTTGCCTTAAATACAGTTACTCCATGATTTAAATATTTTAATATGTAGGCCTTAACTTCATCATCTTTTTCAGTTATTATATAAAAAGCTTTACTATCTGATATACCAAGAATTACTCTATCTGACATAAGACTTATAATATATAAGACTATAATAGAATACATTAAATGAGTCATTCCAAAAGCAAAAGATGAACTTAGTACTATTAATCCATCAGTTAATAGCATGCTCTTCCCTATTCCTGTTTTAAAATATTTAGAGACAATCAAGTTAATAATATCTGTTCCTCCGGTTGAAAAACCTGCTTTAAATACTAAACCAGAGCCAAATCCAAATAATGCTCCACCAAATACTGCTGGTAGTAATAATTGAGAAGTATCTATATCTATGTAGTTATTAATATTTTTTGTCAAATTAATAATTAAAGGTAATAATAATGCTCCTAAAATAGTAGCTTTAGTTTTTTCCTTACCAAGAGCAAAATAACTTACTATTAATAATATAAAATTAAAAAATAAAATTATAATTGAGCTATCTACTTGTATAAAATTAGTTATTATAATTGCTAAACCTGTAACTCCTCCAGGAACTAAGCTATTTGGAGCTAAAAAAATGTTATAGGATAGTGCAATTAATATAAGTCCTATGATAAATGATAAGCTTCTTTTTATATATGATTTTTTTTGAATTTCTTTTAGAAGAGTTAAATTTTCTTTTTCAAATATTTTCATATTATAACCTCGTTTTTAAATTACTTTCTATAAATAAATCTAAATCACCATCTAAAACTTTATTTACATCACTTGTTTCTACATTAGTTCGATGATCTTTCACCATAGAATAAGGATGCATAACATAGCTTCTAATTTGGGATCCAAATTCTATATTCATTTGTTCTCCTTTAACTTCTTGAAGTTGTTTTTCTTGTTCTTCAAGTTTTTTCAATAATAGTTTACTTTTTAAAACTTTTAAAGCTTGTTCCTTGTTTTGAATTTGACTTCTTTCATTTTGACAAGTAACTACTATTTTAGTTGGTAAATGGGTTATACGAACAGCAGAATCTGTTGTATTTACTCCTTGCCCTCCAGCGCCAGTAGATCTATATACATCTATTTTTAAATCTTTTTCATTTATTTCTATAGTGTTATCAATATCTATTTCTGGTGTTACTTCAACGGATGCAAAAGATGTATGTCTCCTATTATTAGAATCAAATGGTGAAAGTCTAACTAGTCTATGTACACCTTTTTCATTTTTTAAATAACCATAAGCATTTGTTCCTATAACTTTAAAAGATACACTCTTTATCCCAACTTCATCTCCTGGAAGGTAATCTAATAATTTTATTTTGTAGTTTTTAGATTCACAGTATCTTTGATACATTCTATAAAGCATATTAGCCCAATCGCAAGCTTCTGTTCCTCCAGCACCTGAATGAATTTCTACAATACAATCAAATTTATCATAAGGACCATTCAGTAATAATAATAAATTTAATTTTTCTATTTCTTCATTGTTAGATAAAACATTTTTTTCTAAATCTGTATAATCATCCATTAAATCTATAAGTTCAAGATTATCATCTACTTGTGTTTTTAAACTAGTTATTTGACTAACTAATTTCTTTTTTTCATTAATTTCCTTTAATAAATCTTCTGCTTTAAATCTATCTTGCCAAAAATCTTGTCTAGCTGTTTCTTTTTCTAAATTTTCAATTTCGGATTTTTTAGAATCAATGTCAAAGTGACCTCCATAAATTATCTATTATTTCTTTATTATTTTGTAATAGTTTAATTAAATCTTTCTTTTCCATTTTATTCCTCCTATTATTATATCCATTTTATTTAACATAATACCTTAGTTGTAGAATATCACAATACGTTCTAAAGTAAAAGTTTTTAAAAATAATTGTGTATTTTTTGTATTTTTTGACATAATATATTATAGAGGAAGGTTCACTGTTAAGTGTGAAGATCCTCTGTATATAGATTGAGCTCCAATTGGGGCTCTTTTTATTTTTTTAATTTTTTCTTATAAGCAAGATCAGAAACTTTTTTAAAATTTTCATCATAGTTATAAGTTTCTTGACTAAATTTTAACCACATATGTCCAAAATCTAGATTATTATTTAATAATGAATTAACTAAATCATTTTCTATGACTTTGTTACTTTTTATTTTATCTAGATTTACTAATCCCTCATCATTATATATTTTTGCTTGTAAATCTGCTTCTAGTTTATCACAATAGAAGGCAAATATTGACTCTTTAGTTTTTTGTTCATCAAACTCTGTTACTAAGTCTGATATTTCTTTTTTATCTACTAAATCATTTAATATCTGTCCAACAGCTTTGGATCCTATTTCTTTTTTATCTTCTTTTGAAATATCAAATAAAGTTAAATCTCCAATTGTTATTTCTTCTAATTCATGAACTGCAAGCATCATTATTACTTTTTTAATATCAATATCGTAATTATATTCTGAATTCATAGCAATAGCTAACATTTGTACCCCATATATGTGCTCAGCAACACTTTCTAATCTTTCTTTTTTTACATCCCAGATTAACCAGCCTGTTCTTATTGTATCTTTTAACTTATTGCACATTAAATAATAATTAATAACATTTTCTTCTTTAGACATTTAAACACCTATCTTTAATATTATTACCTATTTTTATAATTTAATTTCTTTATAGAGGCTATATTTTTAGGTAACATTATATTGTTATTTATTTCTAAACCATACTTTAAATGAGAATTATCTTCTCTACCTACTATATAATTAAGTGTATTTGTATCAAATATAACTCCAAATGAATTATTTATTTCTTCTGAAAAAGCATTTTTACTTAAATATCCTATTGGTCTTATTCCTTGATTAATCTTTTTAGCATCTTCTAAATCGTAATCAAAGCATAATTCTTTTAGATTCTTATTCGTAACAACTGTTGTTATATCATCAAAACTATAAGAATCTTTTTCTTTATCATATACTAAATTAACTTCATGATTTCTAGGTAGCATATTATCACAAATAACACAAACAGAATATATATTATTTCTATCTAGTAAAAGTTTATAATATTGTGATATAGAATTACATATACCTATGTGTTCATCCATAACTTTCTCTAAGTCTTTATGATAGTCTACTGTTGTATTTATTAAATTATTAGATATTTTATATTTAATTAAATCAAACAATTCTTCACTATAAATATTATTCCCTTTTAAAAATTTTTCTATATATTCATATACTGTTGATTTATCTTTATTCTCTAAATCTTTTTTAAGATTGGATAAATAAAGATCTATAAGTTTATCATAATCATAAGTTAAATTATTACATAAATAATCAAAAATTATTTTTCTTTTTTCATAATCTGATAAATTATTTATATTATAATTTTGAAAAATAATAGCATTTTCTTTATCTAATTTTTCTTTTACTTCTTGCCAATTACAATGATCCATGTTATCAACTCCATAAACTTATACTTTTATTATAGCTTAAGTTGATTAAAAAACAAAAATTAAATGAAAATACTAAACTTTTGTTATATTTTTAAATTCTTGTTTTAGTAAGATGATTCCTGTAATAAAAGATAGGACATCTGCTATAATAGCACTCCATAACATGGTAACAATATTATTAGTAAATGTTGCGATTAATATAATTGCTGGAGCAAAGAAAATAACGTCTCTAGCAAGAGCAAGAATAGTTGACTTAAAACTTGAACCCATTGACTGTAATAAAATTGACATAGATTTAATTAAGCAAGTGAAAACTATACCACCTAAAAATATTCTTAAACAATAATTTGCATATTCCATATATTCTTTAGAATTTGCACTACCAAATATATTAATAATAAATGATGGGAATAATTCAAATATTAACATGGCAAGTAATCCTATCATTAGATTAGTTATTAAAATATATTTTACTGTTTCTTTTACTCTTTTAATATTACCAGCACCCATATTATAGCCAATTATTGGCATACCACCAAGAGATACTCCTATTACTATAGATACAACTATTCCAAATACTTTCATACAAATTCCAATAACAGCAAGAGGAGTTACAACTCCGTATGCTACTTTAGTTGATGCTTCAGTCATATAACCATATTTACCTACTAAATTATTAGCTACTCCAATAATAATTACTATAGCAAGTTGAGTAATTAATGAAGCAAGTCCTAAAGATGTTAATTTTTTACAAGTATCTTTATTTAGTTTCATAGATTCTTTTGTTATTTTAAAGTGTTTAGATTTTTTTAGATAATAAATACTTATTAAGAATGTTAATATTTGGCCTATAATTGTTGCAATGGCTGCTCCTTTTACACTCATTTTAAAAACAAATATAAATATTGGGTCTAGAATTATATTAGAAATTGCCCCTACAACAGTTGCAAACATTGCATATTGTGGACTACCATCACTTCTAATTGATGCATTAAGTCCTTGACCAATTATATAAAAAGGTAGGCCATAACATATTATTCTTAAATAATCCTTTGCATAGTTATAGCATTCTATCTCTTTAGGGTTTCCTCCAAATAAACTTAATATTTTTTTATTAAATACTAGTCCAATAATTGTTAATATAATTGAAATTATAACTAGTAAGACTAAGCCATTACCTATTGATTTATTAGCTTGTTTTTTATCTTTTGCACCTAAAGATAAATTAAATAAAGCCGAAGCTCCATCTCCAATTAATAGAGCAAATGCAAGAGATATTACTGTAAACGGATATACAATATTTGTTGCAGCATTACCAAATGCTCCTGCACTACTCCAACCTATAAATATTTGATCAACAATGTTATATAAAGCTGCTACAATCATGCTAATAACACATGGTATGGCAAACTTCTTGATCAATTTAGAAATTTTTCTGTTCCTAAGTCTAATTCTTTCATTTCTATACCTCCTCAATTTTTTGAGCACAAAAATACGCAATTCCTTATACAATTGGACTTACGCATTAAGCTACTCATTGACTATAATTGACTTGGTATTTTTCCTCAAACAATCTAATTGTAGCACTTTTTTATTTTTTTGGTAAGTTTTTTTCATGTAACTTTTGCTTTTATCTTTAAAATTTGTAAGATTGTTTTCAATATAAATCGCTAATATTTTGTATCATGCTAGTTATTAATTTATTATAAATAACATATCTAATGTAACAAAATTTGTCTTTTTAAAACAAAAATATCAACATAAAGTTGACATCAGACTGTTGACAAAGTCAATGGTCTTTTCTTTTTTTAAATATGTTGTATAATGTATTCGTAAGGTTGCTTTATGT
>CANQCQ010000031.1 GCA_947589725.1 uncultured Bacilli bacterium
CATAAGAAAACCTCTAGAAAAATTCTAGGGGTTTGTCTACACTCTGAGACAGATATTTCTGTCTTAATTTAATTTACTTTGTAATTCCTTTAAAGAAATTAAAAATTGATTAGTTTTTTCTAATTCTTCTTCTGATTGAATACTATTTTTATTAATAGTTCCAAAGACTGATGAGAATATATCATTTGATTTTACTCTTTGTCCATGATATGCATTCTCATCTTCATCTATTTTATTATTAATTTCTGAATTAATAACTTTAGCTTTACGTTTTTCTAAGTCTTCTAAACTTATTGGTTCGTCTCCTTCATCTGCATATTGAGTTACTTCATTTTCTTTATACATTGCTTCACTTCTTTTATTTAGTTCATCTAAACTTATAATAGCATTTTCTTCTTGAGCTGACTCATATGAATCTACATCAATAAGTTCCTTACGAGCAAGTTCTTCTTTTTCTAACTGTTCTGTTATTTTTAATAATTCTCTAGTAGCTTCTTCTTTATCTGGTTCACTATTAGTATAAATAATCTTTTCTATTTTATCGTGAACACTATCAATTGTTGAACTCATCTGTTTATCTACATCACTATTATAATCTACTCTATTACTAAAGTTTTGCGCAACCTCAACATTTGGTTCAATAATCATAGGTTCATTTTCTGAAATCTTCGAAGAATTATTTTTATTTTTTTCTTCATCTTCTAAAATTTTATTATTAACATCTTCTACTAATTTATTTAATTTCTTAGTATTTTGTCTTCTTTTTCTTTTATCATAATTTTTATCAATTAAATATATTATTAAGCAAAGTAAAAGAGCAACTCCAACTACTATATATACTACTATAATTTCTTGAGAAGTCAAAAATTCAATTATTTCATTCATTTATTGTACACCTTCTTAAAATTCAATATATATAAACAAATCTTACTCTTTAATCATAACATATTTTTAAAATAAATACATATAAAATTATAAAATTCATAATATTTAGTATGAAAAATGGATTTCTTAAAACAACATTTATATTAATACTAGGTGGATTTATTACCAAAATACTTAGTATGTTAATAAAAATAGTTATGACAAGAGCAATTACTACTGAAGCTTTAGGATTATATATGATGATTACACCTACTTTTATGTTAATACTAAATTTATCAGCTTTTGGATTCCCTAATGCTATTGCTAAACTTGTTTCCGATGAGAACTATAATAATAAAAAATTATTGTTTTCTATCTTGCCTATTCAAATATTTATTAATATTATTTTAATGTTTATAATTTTTATAATTGCACCTTACTTAACTAATAAATTATTAAATAATAATGATTTATATCTTGGTATTATTTCAATTGCTTTAGTAATTCCTTTTACTAGTATTTCTTCTATAATTAGAAGTTATTTTTTTGGTAAGAGTAATGTTTTGCCTCTTACTTTATCAAATATCTTAGAACAGATAGTTAAATTACTTATTTATTATTTTTATTTACCTACAATTAAATATAAGTCTTTATCTTACATTATATGTTTTTTAATACTATCAAATATTATTTCTGAAATTGTTTCTATTGTTGTGATGATGTTATTTTTACCTAAAAATATAACAATAACTAAAAAAGATTTAGTACCTAAAGGTAATTATATTAGAAGTAGTTTAATTATATCTATACCAAATACTGCTTCTAGTTTAATTGGTAGTATAGGATATTTTTTTGAACCTATTATTTTAACTAGTACTTTACTTTTTGTTGGATATTCTTCTAAATATATAACTTTTAATTATGGAGTAATTACAGGATATGTTATTCCTCTTATTTTATTACCTTCCTTTTTTTCTATGGCTATTTCCCAAGCATTACTTCCTGCTGTTGCGAAAGATTATTCTAAAGGAAAGATTAAATCTGTAAAGAATAAATTAAAATTAGCTATTTTTTTATCACTATTAATAGGCTTTTGCTTTACTGTTGTTATTGTTTCAGTACCTAAATTATTACTTAGATTTATTTATCATACTGAATATGGAGTAAAATATCTTAGAATAATGGCTCCAATATTTTTTATCCATTATTTAGAAGCTCCTTTAGTTGCTGTTTTAAATGCTATAGGTAAAAGTACTACTAATATGATCGGTACTTTAATTGGTACTATAGTAAGAACTGTTTCTTTATTTTTATTTTCTTTATTTAAAATTGGTCTTTGGTCATTAGTTATATCTACTTCCCTAGATATTTTCATTACAATAGCTTATTTATATTTAAAACTAGATAAATATTTAAGTAATTACACTTAGTTTTCACATTTATTGTATAATATCTTGTTAAGGGAGTGTAATTATGAAAATATTAGTAGTTGATGATGAAGAAAAAATTAGACAAGTTATTATTGAATATTGTATAGCTGCAGGTTATAGTTGTAGTTGTGCTGAGAATGGACTTAGAGCTTTAGAAAAATTAAGAACTGAGAAATTTGATTTATTAATTCTAGATATTATGATGCCAGAAATGGATGGTTTTGAAGTACTTAAAAATTTAAAAAATAAACTAAAAATACCTACTATTATTTTATCTGCTAGAGATCAAGAATTAGATAAATTACAAGGTTTTGATCTAGGAATAGATGATTATGTAACTAAACCTTTTTCTCCTAAAGAATTAATTGCTAGAATCAAAGCTATCTTAAAAAGAAGTAATGCTTTAGATAATATCTATAAACTTGATACTTTAGAAGTTAATTTTTCTGCTTATACATTAAAAATTGATAATAAAAAGGTTGAGGTTACTCCTAAAGAATTTGAAATACTTTCTTATTTAATAAAGAATAGAAATATTGCTATTTCACGTGAACAATTATTATCTAATATTTGGGGATATGATTATTTTGGTGATG
This sequence comes from uncultured Bacilli bacterium, assembly GCA_947589725.1. The sequence continues at coordinate 2,891 of CANQCQ010000031.1, forward strand.
ATCGTACAATAGATACTCATATGAAAATGTTAAGAGCTAGTTTAGGAAGATATAGAAATCATTTAGTAACTGTTAGAAGAATAGGATATAAATTTGTTGAAAATGAAGAAGACTAGTCTCCATTTTGTTATATGGAAATATTTTCTTATCTTCTCAGTATTAATTCTTACTATACTTTGGTCTTTTCAAGTATTATTTTTTGATAAATATTATAAGTATAGTAAAATTAAAGATACTATTAGTGTTGCAAAAACTATAATAAATAATAAAAATAATAATCAGTTATTAAATATAATTAATCAAAAATCATTAGAAAAAGAAGTATGTATAGAAATATCTGATGATGGAGCTATTCCTATTTACTCTTCTACTTATCGAGGAAAAGGATGTTTAATTGGTAATATAAATAGTTTAATTTATAAGAATGATTTTATTAATTCTAATTTAGAACATAAAACTTATAATATTAATAATCCTAATTATGATAATGATACATTTGTTTATGCTATTAAACTTCAAAATAAAACTTATGCTTTTATTAATACGTCTATTGAACCGGTTGAATCTACTGCTCATATATTAATTAGACAGTTAATGGCAATTACTGTAATTGTTTTAATTCTTTCTTTTATAATAGCTTTTTATATATCTAGACATATTTCTAAACCTATTATAGATATTAATAATAAAGCTAAATCTTTAGTTAAAAATGTTGATGTTGAATTTAATACTAATAGTAAAATTGATGAAATAAATAATTTATCTAAAACTCTTAATTATGCTAAAGATGAACTTAGTAAAACTGATGAATTAAGACGTGATTTGATGGCTAATGTATCACATGACTTAAAAACTCCTCTTACGATGATTAAAGCCTATGCTGAAATGGCAGTTGACTTACATGCTAATAACTTTGACAAGCAAAAGCAAGATATGAATACAATAGTTGAAGAATCTAATAGATTATCTATTTTAGTAGAAGATATACTTACTCTATCTAAGATGCAATCTAATATTAAAGAATTAAATATTCTAAAATTTGATTTAATAGAATTAATTAATAAAATTCTAAATAGATATGAATATTTAGAAGAATTAGAAAATTATCATTTTAAATTTATTCATAAAAATAAGCAGTTATTTATCCAAGCTGACCCCTCCAAAATAGAACAAGTAATATATAATTTAATTAATAATGCTATTAATTATACTGGTAGTGATAATACTGTTACTATTAAAGTAACTTGTATTAAGCAACAAATTAAGGTTGAAATAATTGATACTGGTAATGGTATAGAAAAAGAAGAAATTCCATATATTTGGGATAAATATTATAAGAATAAAAAGAATCATAAAAGATGTATAGTTGGTACTGGTTTAGGACTAGCTATTGTTAAGGAAATTCTTGAAGAACATGGCTTTGTTTATGGAGTTCAGTCTAAATTAAATAAAGGATCTACATTTTACTTTTATATAAAAAATAAAAATTAGTTAAAGCAACTAATTTTTATTTTCCTAATTTATGAATATTATCTATAGCAAGTGAAACACTATTCATATCAGGTACCATTATATAATCTCTTACACTACCTAAATGGACAGAACCTATTACTGCTTCTCCTGATACTGCTTGTTCATTTATTTGCCACTTAGAGTTAGATTTTAATAAGTCTTTACCAAGTTCTTCTATTTTACTTCTTGGAATAGTTGTTTCATATGAGTCTTTAATTGATTCTAATATTTTATCATAGTTAGTTACTGTATTAAGACTTTCTAATTTATGAAAGATTGCTATTATTATCTTACGACAATTATCTTGTCTAGCAATATCTCCTCCGGGGATATTTTTTCTTTCTCTGGCTACTGTTAAAGTTTGAATTCCATTTAGTTCTTGACAACCTTTTCTAACATATAATTTTTCTCCAGCATCATTATATGTATCTAATACTAATGCATGTGTTGTATAGTATTCATAATCTGAACAGAAATTTATTCCTCCAACACTATCAACTAGTTTTACTAATGATGTTGTATTTATTTTTAAATAATAATCTATTGATGTTTGGAAAAAATTACTTAAAGAATTAACACTAGTATCAACACCTAAGGCAGATAAGTAAGTAATATTATCAGTAATACCATTCATTCCAGCTACTTCAATATGATAATCTCTAGGAATAGATGTAAGTAATACTTTCTTTAACTTAGTATTTACTGTTACTAACATATTGAAATCATTTAAACCAGCAAAATCTGTTCCAACAATATAAATATTAAAAGCACTATCTTTAATCTCTTTAGCTTTCTTTTCTTCTTTAATATCAATTGTTTTAATAATTTCACATTTATCATTAATATTACTATCAAAATCTCTAATTATATTATAAGAAGTACTCTCTATTAATACTAAATTAATTTTATTTTCAATTAATTCATTAAACATATCATTAATTTTTTCATAATCTTTATAATCTAGAGAATAATCTTCATCTAATATTTCATAAGCATCTTTAATATTTGAATTACTATTTTTATATACTCCAGTAGATAAATTTTCTAATTCTTTTAACTTTTCACTACTATAATCATTACTTTTTAATGAAACTAAATTGTATGTTGTTACTTCTATTGTTTTACCACTAAATGCATTATCTAAGAACTTATTAGTAGTACTTACATAAAATATAGCTATACCATTAAAGATAATGACAATAATTGCTAAAACAATACCAATTACTTTTAATATTTTATTTTTACGAAAAATCATAAAACCTTCTATAACATTTAATAAAACTAATACTCCTATTAATATATATAAGATAATATTTGGTATTAATCCAATATTAAATACTGTATAAATTGAAAATAAAGACATAATAATACTTATTATTAATAGTCCTATAAAACATATTTTTTTCATATAATTTTTCCTTTCAGACTCGTACATATATTATCAAAAGAATAAAATAAAATCAATTAAATGGACTAGCATCTTATACTACTTTACACTTAATTATAAATAATTAATTCATGTTGAGATCTTGTACAAGCTACATATAAAAGATTTCTTTCATTATTCTTATAGGAATTATTTCGATTATTATAAATAATTACACTATCAAACTCTAATCCTTTAGCTGAATATGCTGGTATTATAATTAAATCTTTACTAAAATGGACACTATTAGCATCGACTAAGTTTATATCTATATTATCTTGTAATAAGTCATATATTTTTTTAGCTTCTAAATAATCTTTAGTTATTATAGCTACACTCTTATAATTAGATTTTAAATAATTAATATCTTTTAATAGTGAATCTTTAAAATTATTTAAAGCTTTTCTTATTATGACTGGTTTATTATTTGCAACTCTTATAGCATTGACATGATTTAGACCTAATATTTTATTAGTATAATTAATAATTTCTGGAGATGAACGATATGTTTTTAAAAGTTCTATATAAATACTACTACCTTTAAAAATATCAGATAATGTTTCTAATGATTCATAAGAGTAATAAGGATTAATGTTTTGATTAATATCTCCTAAAATTGTAAAATCTGCTCTAGCAAATATTTTATTTATAATAATATATTGAAGTCTATTGTAGTCTTGAGCTTCATCTATTACTACTTGTTTTATATTATTTTCATATCTAAATCCTTCTAAAGTACCTTTAATATAGGTAAATAATAAGGCATCTTCATAATTAAGAATATCTTTATTTAGAAATTTATTTATTTCTAATTCATCTAATTTTATTTTAGTATAATCACTTAACCAAAATTCTTTATATATATCTTTATAATCTTTCATAAAATTAGAATTATTTTTTAATAGTTTCTTAAAAGTAGCTACTTTTTTACTACTACCTTTATAAAAGTTAGAAGATAATTTTTGAGCAATCTCATCTACTCTTTCAAATAATGGAAATCTATCATATTTATAATGAAGCATCTCATTTATTAGATCTTTATTTACTTTATTTAATTTTCCTTCAGTAAAAGAAGATATAAACTTAGAATTATCAATATAATTAGCTATGAATTTATCTAAATCTGCAATTATATCATCACTTTGTTTATATTTGACAAGATCTGGATTTATTTCTTTATATGTATAATATCTAGCAATAAAATCTGTAAAGCTTTCAACTTCTTTGTATTCATGAATCATAGATGCCATATAATCATTAAAAGTAGTTTGAAGGGTATTAGCTTCTCCTAATGAGGGAAGGACATCTGAAATATATTCGGCAAATATATTATTAGGTGAAAATATTAAGATATTATTACTTGTAAGATTAGGCAATCTATAAAGTAAAAATGCTATTCGATGTAATGCTACTGTTGTCTTACCTGATCCAGCTATTCCTTGAACTATTAAATTATCATCTTCCATATTTCTTATTACTTTATTTTGTTCTTGTTGGATAGTATTAACAACATTTTTCATCTTATCTGATGATTCTTCAGCTAGAACTTCTTGTAAAATATCATCATCTATATTTAAAGAATTATCAAATACGCCAATTAATTGTTTATTTTCAATTTTATATTGTCTTTTTCTTTTTAATTCTCCTTTATTTATTCCTCCCGGTGATTTATAGGAACAAGGACCTATTTCATAATCATAAAATAGACTACAGATAGGACTTCGCCAATCATATAAAATGTTATTTAAATCTTTATCTTTTAAATAAGTAAGAGATATATAAATATTATGAATTGTTTCTTCATCATCTTTAAAAACAATGGATGCAAAATAAGGTTTATCTTTTATTTGTCTTAGCTTTTTATAGTATTGTTGTTTCATTAATACTTTTTCTGCTTCTTGTGTTGTTGCGGCCATTACTTGACTCATTTCACCTGAATCAAAGCTTGATTCATTTTCCCACATCATTTTCTTAAATTCTTTAAAATTTTCTTCTTCATAATTAACATCTTGACCTAAATCAGTTAAAGTTTGATCTAATAATTTTTGAACTTTTTTTAAAATCTTTTTTTCTTTTTGAAATTCAATGTCACTAATTGCCATAATTACCTCCTTTTTTTAATTAGTAAAATAAATTATTAATTATCATAAAAAGAAAAAGTCCTAAGACTTTTACTTGTTGTACTGTTCTATTTTACTAATAAATTCGTCTTGTAATTCTTTTAGTCTTTCTTTGGTTGAAGCTTCAAATCTTGCAGTTATATTTGGACCAGTATTAGAAGCTCGAACTAAAGCCCATCCATCGTCAAACAATACTTTAACTCCATCTATTGTCAATATTTTATAATTTTTACTTTTTGCATAATCACCAATTTTTTCAATAACTTGGAACTTTCTTTCATCTGGTGATGAAAATTTTAATTCTGGAGTAGAATAATACTCATTAATATCTTTTAATAAATCTTCAATAGATTGATTTGTATGAGATAAAATTTCTAATATTCTAAGTCCAGCATATAAACCCGAGTCAAATCCTGGCCATCTATCTCGAAAGTAAACATGACCAGATAATTCTCCTCCAAATGGTAAATTATCTTCTTTAACTTTTGCTTTTGTATAGGAATTTCCAGTTCGATAACAAATACCAACTCCTCCTAATTTTTCAATTTCATCACTTAATGACTTAGAACATTTTACATCATATAAGAACTTTTTAGGAGAAACTTTATTAATAATATCTTTAATTATTATTATCATATATTTATCAGTAGGAATAAAAGTTCCACAACTTGTAACTAATCCCATACGATCTCCATCACCATCAAATGCTATTCCAATATCTGCTCCTACTTCTCTTACCTTTTTCTTTAATTGAACTAGGTTTTCTTCAACGCAAGGATCTGGATGATGATTTGGAAAATTTCCATTACTTTCAGCATTTATAAAAACTAAATCTATTGGAAATATCTCATATATTTCCTTAGCAATTATTGAAGTAGTTCCATTTCCAGGATCTATTACTGCTTTTACTCTTCTATTTCCAAAATTTAAATTGTTTCTAAATAATTCTAAATAATCATTTTTAATATTATATTCTTTTACTAATCCAGTACCAGATTTAAGATCTCCTTTTTGAATATATGATAGGAAATCTTGAATTTCTTGTCCTTTACAATTTCCTTTTTCATCAAAAGCAAATTTAAAACCATTATCATCTTTTGGATTATGTGAGGCAGTTACCATTACCCCACTATAGATACCTAATTTAATACAGGCATAATAATACATCGGTGTTGTACATAAACCAAGAGAGATTATATTAATACCAGATTCTCTAATTCCTTCTTGTAAAGCATTATATAAC
>CANQCQ010000032.1 GCA_947589725.1 uncultured Bacilli bacterium
ATTTTTGCCTGATGGAGCTACAAATCCTCTAGCGATTGCTATGGCCTTTATTGCCTGATTTAATGCACCAGCTCCAACAGCTTGTACTTCAACACTACCTTTTTCACGAAAAACATTTGCTAAAGCACCTGCTACACTATTTGGATTAGACTTACTACTTACTTTTAAAGTTTCTATATTAATCATTCCTTTCTAATACAATATATATTATGAAACTAGTTTTAAAATAATACTAAAAAGATAAGGCCCTTTTACCTTATCTTTAATTTAAATATTGTTTTAACTTATTTGAAACTACTTTATATCCTTCATCTGATAATCTAAATCCATCTTCTGTATATTCTTCCTTAAGAGATTCTTCTGTCTTATCATATAGTAGTTTATATGTATCAATATAAGTTACATCATTCTTTTTACATATATTTTTAATTTCTTTATTAACAGCTTCAATTATATTATTATTTAAATCCTCTAATTCTTCCACTTCATTATCATCATTAGAATTAACAGGATATAATGATTCTATATATATTTGAGCATATGGTCTATTCTTTTTAATCTGTTTTATTATAGACTTAATATTATCAATAATATATCTATCATTATCAGTTATAATGTCATAAATACCAACATGAATAAACACTTTAGATGGATTATAGATATAGACTTGATCTTTTAAATCTTCTAATAATTCTTCAGTAGTCAATTCATCTGTTCCACTATAGAAGACTAAAGTATCATCAAAATAATCATCATTACTAAACTCTAAAGTTAACTTATCTCCTACAATTAAGTAATTATCATCAATTGATTTTTCTTTATTTTTACTTTCAATAGTAGAAGACTTATCATTATCAATAACATTAGTATTTTCTTTATTTTTAGTTTTTTCAGTATTGGTAGTATTTGGTTTAATTATAATACTTATTATTAATATAACTAAAACTATAACTACAAGGATTAATATACCAATCATTGAGTTTTTTGAATCTACATTACTTTGCTTTTTTACAGATTTCTTTTTGTTTTTTTGCTTAGAACTTTTTTTCTTAGTATTCTGTTCCTTATTATTAATTCTTCCTTCTAGAAAACTAGTATCTAAACTATCTATTTCAGTTAATCTTTCATCATCAAATGAAAAATCATAAGAATTTGTAGCATTAATATCTATTTCTTTATCATTTATTTTCTCATCTAATTCTTTAGAATCAGTAATATCTTCAATAAAATCATCCTTAGATTCATCATCTTTATTAAAATTTAACTCTTCATCTTTATTATCTAAAGATTCATCTTCTATAATTTCCATATCTATGTTAGATTGGTCATCTAAAGAATTTTCAACTTCTACTTGAGCTTCTTCACTATCAGAATCTTTATCATCATAATCTACAATTATAATATCTTCAGTGTTATTTTCTTTTTTTTCTTCTTCATCTACTATTTTTTTAAAATTATTAGTACGCTCAATTTCATCTACAATAGAATCAATCTTTTTGACTAAGTCTTTATTTTTTGTAGTAACTTTTTTTACTTGTTTTCTGCTTGTTTTTTTCTTAGCCATAATTTGACTCACCCCATTTCATATACAAATTATAACATAAAAAAAGAAAATGTTTCTTTTTTTATATTAGTGATTATATTTGCTATTATAATAATTCATTTCTTCACAACTAGAAATATCTGTATTGTATTTATAAACTGCTTTAGTTCCTTCCTTATTTGTAGTTAATGTAAATGTATATCTAGTTTGATAACCTCCAGAAATATTGGCAATCATAATTATTTTATAGGTATATTGATCATTAGAAATATCTTCTAGAGAAACACTATATTTACCATCTTCATAAGTATTTTTATCCTTTACAAATTGTCTAGCATAAGTTCCATTCTTATTAAAATCAAATTGAAAGTAAGTATCCATATTATTAGTTAAACTACCATCTTCTAAAGACTCACCACATACCCAAGTATAATTTTTTATATAATTAGGATTCTTAGTCAAAGAATATTTACTTTTATTTTGTAACTCATCATTATTTATTTGGTAATCTGCTTCATTTGTTGTTTTACCAAACAAAAACTTAAATCCAAATATTCCTCCCAATACTATTAATACAGCCCCAGCTATTATAATTATTTTTTTAAAAGGTAATTCATTTAAATTAAATAATTTATTTGTATCTTTATCTTCATCATCTAAATCAATATTATCATCTTCAGTATAATCTTCATATTCAAAATTATTTGTTGTTGGATCTTCTTCCAACTCATCTTCTTCATTATTGACAGCTAAATCTTCTTTATTATCATTTATATTATAAGAATCTAATAAATCATCTAATTCCTTATTTAAATCATCATCTTGACTAGAAGATTCATCTTCAAAATTTATTTCATCATATAAATCATCATAAGATACTAATCTTCCACAATTTAAACATATCTTATCAGTTTCTTTTAATTCAGCACCACAATTTTTACATTTCTTCATGGATCTCACCTACACTTTTATACAAGTAACTTTTAAGTAATTCCTATAAATTAACTTTAAACATATACTACTTTCCAATTCTACAATAATATTACCATTTATAAGAAGAAAAAACAATTACCTATCCTACTTTTAAGATAAACTTAACTAATAATAAACAAGAAAAAAAGTCCTGCAAGGACTTATCAATATATTCCACTAATTGTGTCTATAAAAGTTTTTTTATAAAGATTCATAAAACTCATTTTATTTAAATCTGTACTAGTTACTTTTTTATTATTATCATAAGCTACTATTTTACCAATTACTTCTCCTTTTTTTACTGGTATATTAAAATCATCTATCTTTATTTTATAAGTATACTTATTATTTTTACTTGTAACATCTTCTATAACATTTAAATTATTTTTTAATACAATTTGAACTATTGATTGAGTAGCTTTATCAACTTTAATCTTTTTAACTACTTCTCCTTTACTTTTTAAAGTATTTTGTTTAATATTACTAAAGCCATAATCTAATAAAGACATAGTCTCACTATTTCTAACTTTACTATCACTTTCTCCTAGTACTATCGCAATTACTCTTAAATCATTTCTCTTGGCAGTAGCTGCTAAACAATAACCAGCTGCATCCGTATGACCCGTTTTTAATCCATCGGCACCTTCATAAAATCTAATTAATTTATTAGTATTGACAAGCCAAAAACTATTATCAGTATTTTCTCTTAAATAATCTTCATAAATAGATGAATATTTCAAAATATCAGGATGCTTTGTTACTAAGTATCTAGCAATCATGGCTTGATCATAGGCAGAAGAATAATGATTTTCCTCATCTAAACCAGTACAATTAACAAAATGAGTATGTTTAAGTCCTAATTCTTTAACTTTTTTATTCATTAATTTAACAAAATTTTCTTCTGTTCCAGCAATTACTTCAGCCATTGCTACTGTAGCATCATTTCCACTTGCCACACTTATTCCCTTCATTAAATCATCAATTGTTATCTCTTCTCCTTCAGATAAGTAAATTTGACTTCCTCCCATATCTGCAGCATTTTTACTTACTTTAACTTTATCACTCCATTTAATATTACCTTTTTCTATCTCTTCCAAAATAATTATTTGTGCAACCATTTTAGTCATTGAAGCAACAGATAACTCTTTATCTTTTTCTTTCTCAAAAATAATCTTTCCAGTATCAGCTTCTATTAAAATACCACTAACAGCATTAGGAATTAATTCTTCACCATCCACCCTAAAAGGAAAGATAAATAAACTCAAGAATAATAAAAAAATAAATATTTTTTTCATAAAATCCTCCTAATTGTTTTTATGTTATTTAACGTAAATTTATACATATTTTATTTATTTTTTGCTATTATAATATTGGGTGATAATATATATGGCTAAGAAGAAAAAAGTAATAATAAAAAAGAAAAACTTAGTAATTTTTCTAATATTAATTATTATAACTATTACCATTATTTATAAGTCTTCAACAACTTTATTAAAAAATATAAATAAAGCTAAGGAAGAAATAAAGAAAGATACTCAATCTGAAAAATTAAGTAATGTAAGTTATTATAAAAAAGAATATTTAAAAAGATATTTAAACTATAAAAAAAAGAATAAACAGTTAACAGATGAAGAAGTTATTCTTCATGTAAATATTGGAATAGATAATGAATTTTATACCAATACTAAGGAAGCAACAAACTTAAATGATTTTACAATATTAGTAAATAAATATTATTATTTAAAAGAAGACTATGAACCTAATGATTTAGAAAGTATTGATATAAAATACTCAAGAAGTGGTATGAAATTGAGAAAAGAAGCTAAGGATCAGTTTGAAGCTATGGCAAAAGATGCAGAAAAAGAAGGATTAAATTTAATAGTTACATCATCTTATAGAGGATATGATTATCAAAAAAAGTTATATGATGACTATGTAAATACTGATGGTAAAGAAGAAGCTGATACTTATTCGGCAAGACCGGGATATTCGGAACATCAAACTGGTCTATGCGTCGATATTCATAATGGAAAAGAAATATATACAAACTTTCATAAAACAGAAGAATATAAATGGATGCAAAAAAATGCCCATAAATATGGCTTTATTTTAAGATTTCCAGAAGATAAAGTTAATTTAACTGGTTACCAATATGAGTCTTGGCATTATAGATACGTTGGACAAAAAATAGCAACTTACATACATGATAATAATCTTTGCCTTGAAGAGTATTATGCAATGTTTTTAGAAAAATAAAACTTCAAAAAATTAATTTTGAAGTTTTTTAATCAAATTTTTTCTTTAAAAAAATATTTAATCTATAAAGCAATGTAAAAATAAACCAACATAGTAATAAAATATTACTAGCTTGAACAATTACTAAAACATAGTTATTTGTATATAATGCCACATTACTATTTAAATCAATATTATTATAAGCAGTTAAAGCTATAAATGAAATAAAAAAGTAATATGTAAATGAAAAGACTAAATAATTAATAACTCTTTTAAAATTACTTATATTTTTACTAAACAAAGTATAAATCATAATTATAGTAACTGCTAATACTGTAAAGAAAAAAGCAACTGTTGTGGGAAAACAAATATAAGTTATTATTAATTTAAAAAAAGATTTTACACATAAAGCTACATATTCACGATAAGCAATAATTGTACCTATAAGTAAACCTATATATACACCTATTGCACAATATGTAACAATTTTCTCTCTTCTTTTCATATTTACTATCAATAAAACAAATAGTAATGCACTAAATAAAAATATTTCTATTGATAAAAAAGATGAAAAAGTGTATTGAAATAATAATTTAATTTTATTCAAAAAAGTTAAATTCACAAGTATCACCTACTAAACTTGTTCTAAAATATAAACAGTTTGCGATTGATCATTATCTTTAGTACAAGTAATTAACGTCATTGTTGTTTTATCATAATTTCTTTTTATAGTAACTTGACCAACTTTTGGCACATCATAAATATTTACTACTTGATATGTATATTTATTTCCATTGTATGTAACATAAGCCATATCTCCTACATTCAATCTATATAGATAAGCAAAATAAGAAATATAAGCATCACCAGAATGAGCCATTAAAATTAAGTTACCTTTATCTACATTTGGTAAAGTAGATCCTTTAACCAAAGTAACATTATATTGGATATTATTATATTTATTATCAAGATTGTAGAACCCTCTTTTTAATCCTATTTTAGGTATTTCTAATACACCCAAGTAATTGTCATAATTGATTTCATTACTTTCATTATTTTCTACTTTATTATTTTCAACTTTTAAATTATTAGCAACAGGAACTGTAGTAATTGCTTGTGTTTCTTCATCTCCAGTTACTATTTCTATCTTTAAATCTGAATAAACCTCATCAACTAAAGATACAATTGAATTCCATGTAAGTAGAATAATACCTATAAATACAAGTAAAGAGCCAAGAAACAACATCTGGCTCTTTTTTAAAGTATTCTTTTTATTCTGCTTTGCTTGGTTTAATATTTGCATAAATAATTCCTACACCAGCTAATAATATAATTAATCCAATAAAGTAAACTGATTGAGCAGCAGTAATTCCAGTATCTGGTACTTCAGGTGTGTAATCAAAGTTTAAATCAATACCTTTACTTACATGTTTAGTTACCTTACCAGTATATGCAATTGTTTGAGATTGATCTGCTACATACTGATATGCAATATCACCAGTAAATGCTGCAGTAACTTGTATATTTATAGTTTTATTTTCATCAGTTAATTTATTAACAGGAACTCTTACATAAAATTGAGTACCAGCTGTTAAATTATCCAATTGTTCAGCACTTAATTCAGTTCCATCTTCGCTAACAATAATTGTTCCTTCTGGAGCTTGTTTAATTTCTACTTTATATCCTTCAATATTATCAGTTCCTGTTACAGTTATAATATCTGATTGATAATATTTATTATCACTTGTTACTGAAACTGTATCAGATCTTTTTGATATATTTAAATCAAAAGCATACCAACTATCAGAACCATTATGAATATTTAAAGCTTTTGCTAAAAATTCATTAATTGACATTTCTGTACCTAAAGAACTATTTCTAATTTTACATACATCATATATTGTACCATTGGCACTAGTATCTAAAATTGGATTCAAGAAGGTTACAGCATCATCAAATGTAGTTAACTTCTTTTCATTTTTTACTAAATTAATTTGATCATCAGTAATTGAATTGTTTGGAGCATTAACTTGTTTCTGATAAATCCAAACTAAAGTTTGTGCAATCCATCCTTTTGCTTTTTCATTTATAGTAGTACCTTTACCGTCCACTACAGTAGTATCAGATGATAATAAATATTTTAAGATAAATAACAATCCTCTATCTGTTATTTCTTTATCTTTTTTGTAATCTGCATTTGAAGAAATACTTACATCTTTTTCAATACAAATAACATATTGAAGTCTATCGTTTATAGTAGCTTGATGCAATCTAATTTGAAAATTAGTACTACTTTGTCCAACTACTACTTCTTTATTATCACTCTCATCTCCTGTATGAATCGTATCAGGAAAAGGTGATACACTCTCATCAGGTATTGCAAAAGAAGTTTGTCCAAATCCATATGCCATTATTGACACAATGGCAACAAAAGCTAATACAAATGACATCATAATAGAAGTATTAGTTTGTAAATTTCTTCTTTTTTTACCATTATTTTGATTATCTTCCATATAAATCTTCTCCATAAATATACTCCCCTACTTTCATAATTTTATTATAGCATAAATTTCTAAAATAAAACATATTTTTTATTTTATCTCAAAAATAGTTTCAACATCTGGCATTTCAAATTTTTTATGATAATAAATAGTAGCTAATATATCTCCTTTCTTTACTTCTTCCCCTAATAATTTATTAAGCTTAATTCCAACTGAGGCATCGATAGAATCTTCCTTAGAAATACGTCCAGCTCCTAGACTTACACTTAACTTACCCAATTCTAAAGCATTTATTTTTTCAATTACTCCACTACTTTTAGCTTTTAAATATTTTCTTTTTTCACTAATTTTTAATTTACTTATATCTCCACCTTGAGCTTTCACTAATTCTAAAAATTTTTGATAAGCACGTCCTTTATTTAATGAATCAAAAACTTCTTTAATTGCTTGACTATCATCTACACCCTTTCCAAGTTTTACCATTGTTGAAGAAAGAGCAATACATAAATCATATAAATTTGTATCTGTCTCTTTTCCTTGTAAAATATCCATTGCTTCTTTTACTTCTAAAGAATTACCAATTGCATAACCTAAAGGAGTATTCATATCACTTATTATAGTAACAACTTGTTTTTGATAAATTTTACCAATTTCTTTCATCAATCTACTAAGCTCTTTTGCATCTTTTTTTGTACTTAATAATGCCCCATTACCTACTTTAATATCTATTAATATTTTATCAGCACCTGATGCAATTTTTTTACTCATTATAGAAGACGCTATTAACGGTATAGAAGACACCGTACCAGTTACATCTCTTAAAGAATAAATTGCTTTATCCATTGGAACTAAGTTAGTTGTTTGTCCAGTTACAACTAATCCAACTTCTTTTATTTGTTTAATTATATCTTTTTCATTTAAATTTGTTCTATATCCTGGAATACTTTCTAACTTATCAATAGTTCCTCCAGTATAACCCAAACCTCTACCACTCATTTTAACAATTGGCACACCACAAGAAACAACAATTGGAGCGATAATTAATGTAGTTTTATCACCAATTCCACCAGTAGAGTGTTTATCAACAACCACATCAATTAAATCAGTAAACTCTAATACATCGCCACTATCAACAAAAACTTTAGTAAGAGCAAAAACCTCTTCATCACTCATACCATTAATACATATAGCCATTAATAAAGCACTCATTTGATAATCTTTAACTTCACCATCTAAATAGCCATTAAAAAACTTATCTATTTCTTGATAGCTCAATTCTTTTCCACATCTTTTTTTATTAATTATATCAACAATCATTTTTTCACTCTCCTAAAAACATTAGTATCTTTAACAACAAAATCAAACTTTTCATATAAGTGTTTTGCACAACTTCTTTTATTAGAACAAGTCAATTGTATATACTCAATATCTTCTTGATCAGCTTTATCTGTTAAATATTTCATCATTTCACTACCAATTCCCATACCTTGATGATCAATATCTACACAAAAATAATCTAATAAATAATAATAAAAATTTCTAACTACATTTTTTATTTTTGTAAGTACAAAATAACCAACAATATTATCATCTAATAAGCAAACATATTGATCAACACCATCATCATATGCAAAAGGTTCTAGTCGATGTTCAAAATTATCAGTTATTATCTTATTTACAGTAGTATAATCTTCATTATTATATTTTCTTATATACATTAATTATCACCTATCTTAATATAAATATTATCATATTATTAATAATAAAAACAGACTTTTTTAGTCTGTTTAAGCATCAGGTGAATTTTTATTACTACTTAAGAAAGTGACTTTTTCGGCAATAATTTCTATAACCATAGTATTATTTCCATTTTC